>RDXD01000048.1 GCA_004292575.1 Bacteroidota bacterium | reverse complement strand
CAGCGCCGCACAGGCAAGGCTGCCCCGGCGGTAAAAGCCCAAATGGGTAGGGGGCTGCCGTTATGCTGCAAAAAATCTCGGCCCGAATAAAAGCCTAAGCGGTAGGTGACACGCTTAAAATAGTTGCGGGTGGGTAGCATGGTGGGTATCCATTGCCCCCCAATGCGGAACATGCTGCTATTGGCAAAGTTTTCAGTCTGACCGAAAAAGCGGTATTTGCTCCACATGGCCTGCTCCCACTCTACGCCAACAAAAAAGTTATCCATTTTGTCGAACACCACCCCAAGGCTGTAGCCGGCCGGAAATGTAATGGTTCCCTCTACTCCGGTTTGAGACAGCGCCACATCAAGTGAATCAACCTCGCCAGTTGCACTGGGCAGATAAGTTTCGCGGCGAATATTGGCGGTGGCATTTGCGTTTTGGCCCAGATATCCATTTGCCCCTAACAGAAACCGCGCCTTTTTACTCGCTTTAATTTCCCATTGCACACCCGCATCAACAAAAAATTTGCTGTATGCAGTTTGTTGCTGGAAGCGTGTGCTAAAGTAGGCTACGGTATCATTTATTAATGTGCGGCGGGTATTTATGTCGTTTTGGCCAAACAAGAAGCCCGCATTTATGCCGAATGAGACATTTTTGACCCGTGCACCGGTACCAATAAATGCTCTCGACGCCCCACCATTACCTTCAAAATTGGTTGCAAAGCTGTCTATACCCGGTAATCTGCCAGTTTCCGTAAGGTTGTAGTTTACCCGGCTTACAGGTCGTAGCCCTAGTGCGAGACCCCAAACGGTGGCACCCAATTTGTCTTTTTTAAGCGGCATGCCTAGCGCAAAGTAGTTGTACAAAAAATTGGCCGAGTTGTACTTTTCAGTTTTAGTAGCATTGCGCATGGTACGGCTTTCGTACTCTATACCCACATCTAAAGTAACAGATTGGAGACGGCTGTAGCTGGCAGGGTTTATAAAGTTAACCGATTGGTAGTCGAATGTAGCTGTTGCTAAGCCGCCCATACCTTTGTTTACCACGTTGCGGCTGTTGTACATGTCACCCAATCCAAACCGGCTGTAAGGGCTGTTTATTTGTCCAAAACATAGCGATGCAATGCATATGGATGGCAGTAGAAGATAAGCCTTAAACCTATTGAGCATTAGTTTGGAAAATAGCATAGAGTCCTTTAAACAGTAAGTCGGTGTCGGCAAATATCAAGTTTTTGAGGTGGGGAGCCAAATACCGGGCATCTCCACCGGTTAAATGCACGTTAAAAGCCTTATATTTCAGCCTATAAGCCTCTACAAAGCCATCTATTTCATAAGCCAAGCCCAACACAACCCCACTTTGTATGTTGGTTTTGGTGTCGTAGCCTACCAGTGGCACGTTCCATTCGGCATCCACAAAAGGCAGTTTTGCGGTATGGCTGTTTAATGCTTTCATACGCATGGTTAAGCCGGGGCTTATGCCACCGCCTAAAAAGGCATTTTGCGTGTTTATAAAATTGTAAGTAACTGCCGATCCAAGCCCAATAACCAAATTGTTTTGATGGGGATGACTCAACACCGCGCCGGCGCACAGGGCCAACCGATCGGCGCCAATGGTTTCGGGCTTGCCTACCGGCGTGGTGAAAGGCAGCTTACTGTGGTGATTGAGCAAATGAAACTGCGCATGAGCTGCTAACCAAACCTCCAAATCTGGAGGATGGTTAATAACCGATGACAATATAATGCCGTTGGGCTGTAGGCGCTCTACGGCAAGTTTGAGGTCGCCAAAGTCCTCCGCAATAAAATACAGGATTTCCTGCAACCGACCTTGGGTAAAAAAGGCTGCTTTTTTTCGGCTATTGCCAAAGTCGATGCATAGTACAGTGTTGTGGTTTTGTAACATGGCTTGCAAAAGTACTTGGCTAACCAATAGATGCACGGGTAGAATCCTCAGTCGTTCATGGATTTCGTTTAAAATCGCCGATTATTAGACTGCGCTGAAAGCACGCCACCAGTGGTAGCAACAAAAAAATGGGCCCCTGTAGAAACAGGGGCCGCAACCAAAACTAACTGCTTATGAGAAACTCTTAAAAATGTTCTATTACTATTTTAGACGTTTTATGAGAAAGAATGTTTCGTGCAATTTCGTTAAACAAATCTTAATCAAGCTTTCTTTTTTCTCCGTCTTACTGTCTCAATCAATTGCCATACAAATATGCGATGGTTTTTATCCAAAACAAATGCTTTATGGCGAGTTAACTGGTATTTAACAGCTTTGGTAGCAATTGGTAAAGCTTCTTAACTAAAACCTCAAAAGAGCGGTGCTACGCATTCTACTTTCCAAAAAATCCCTGAATAAGACTGCTGAGTCCACCGCCGCCTTTTTGCTGCTGCGCACCGCCTGCAATTTGGGAAATGATGCTACCAATATCGAAACCGCCGCCTGCCTGGGGCTGCTGCTGGCCGCCGCCGGTAAACTGGCTAATGATGTTGCCAATATCGAGGCCGCCACCGCCGCCTTGGCCGCCACCGGTAAGGCTGCCAATGAGGCTGGCAATGTTGAAGCCACTGTGTTGTGGTTCGGTACTATTGGTGCGCTTTACAAGTTGGCTAATAACCATGGGCAACAGTGTAGATGCCAGACCCATGGCCACGTTTTTGTTGATGCCCAACTTTCCGGTAATGTTTTCTAAAAACCCAGATTGCATGTTTTGAGCCACTGGCGAGCTCATGATTTGGGCGTTACTCTTGCCATTAAACAATGCCATTACATCGGCCACATTGCCGTTGGCCAATTCCGCTTGCAGCGTACCCGCTACTGCCTGGCCAGCCTCGGCCATTACGGCTTCGTTGTACTCATTGG
>RDXD01000047.1 GCA_004292575.1 Bacteroidota bacterium | reverse complement strand
ATCGCCTTCCTACTTGCCCAATACTTCTTTTACCAACCGTACCGTTCTCGGCACATCAGGTATGGCCAGCGCAGCCAAATTGGGTGCATAGTGCATGGGTGCATCGGCACTGGTAATGCGGCGAATGGGACCATCGAGGTAATCGAAGGCTTCTTTTTGGATGCGGTACGTTATTTCGCTGGAAACCGAACACATGGGCCATTGTTCCTCTACAATAACGAGATGGTTGGTCTTTTGTACGCTGGTTACAATGGTTTTCCAATCCAAGGGCCGTATGGTGCGCAGGTCAATCACCTCGGCGCTAATGCCTTCTTTTTGCAGCTCTTCGGCAGCACCCAAGGCCACTTTCATCATTTTGCTGTAAGATACAATGGTAACGTCGGTACCGGTACGCTTTACATCGGCTTTGCCAATGGGTATAAGATATTCTTCCTCGGGAACTTCGCCTTTATCGCCATACATAACCTCCACTTCCATAAACATTACGGGGTCATTGTCGCGAATGGCACTTTTCATAAGCCCCTTAGCGTCGTAGGGGTTACTTACGCTTATAACTTTTAGACCCGGAATATTGGCATAGTAGCTCTCGAAGGCGGTGCTGTGCTGTGCACCCAACTGGCCGGCACTGCCATTGGGGCCTCTAAACACAATGGGGCAGCCAACCTGGCCACCACTCATGGCTTTCATTTTGCTGGCGGTGTTCAAAATTTGGTCAAGAGGCAGCACGGCAAAGTTCCAAGTCATAAACTCCACTATGGGGCGAAGGCCATTTTGCGCTGCACCCACCGCAATACCTGTAAAGCCCAGCTCTGCTATGGGCGTGTCTATAACCCGCTTAGGTCCAAACTCGGCCAACATACCCTGGCTCACTTTGTAGGCGCCGTTGTATTCAGCCACCTCTTCGCCCATTAAAAACACATTGGGGTCGCGGCGCATTTCTTCGCTCATTGCCTCGCGTATTGCTTCTCTCAGTGCTATCATTCTTGCCATGCCAAATTCTTATTTTGGCTGCAAATGTAGGCTAACACGCTTAAATATGGTCAGCACTGTTGCAAATGAAATTTAGCGAAAACCGCAGGCTTTGCCAACAGTTGCGTGGTTTACCAGCGTACAATCAACTTTACATTTAACAGGCGCGGTGTTAGCCGGTTGGGGATGGTGTAGGTACTGTTAGAAAAATCTTTTATGAGTAGGTAGCTGATGGTGTTGGCCCTATCCAGCAGGTTGAATACTTCGAAGGTTAGCCACATATTGTCCAGGTTCTTGAAGGGGTCGTGGCTGCGCCGCATGCTTTTATCAGCGTTTAAGAGTTGGTAGCTAAAGCCCACATCGGCGCGTATGTAGCTGGGAATTTCCAGCGCATTGCGGTAGCGGGTGCTGCCCGGCAGGTTGTAAGGCAGGTTGGTGCCAATTAGCATTTGCAGGTACACCTTAAAGTTCTTGTTGGTGGTAAGGTAGTCGCTAAAAAACATACCCATATTAAAGCGTCGGTCGGTGGGGCGGCGTAGCCAGCCAATATCCACCCGCTGGCTATCGGCCACCACCTGATCGGGGGTTTCGGCGGTTATCAGTTGGCCCTGCCCGTTAAAGAAGTTTTGAAAGAAATCGTTTCGCAGATCTTCCATGGTTTTCATAAAGCCAACGCTTACCCAGCTTTCCGCGTCTTTTACAATTTCGCCATACAGCCTGGTTTCCAAGCCATAGGCATAGCCCTTAGCCATATTCTCGCCAAAATAGCGCAGCCTTACATTGTCGATGTCGTAGGGCACCAGGTTGGTCATGTTTTTGTAGTAGCCTTCCACGGAAAGCCGCATGGGTCGGCCAAAGCCTATAAATGCATAATCCACACCGGCAGTTACCTGCTGGCTGCGCTGCGCTTTAAGATTGGTGTTTACGCTGCCATCGTAGCGGCGCATTTCGCGGTAAAATGGCGGTTGGTGATAAATGCCCACACTGGCTTTAAGTACCAAGTCCTTTTCCCATTTTAAGGGTGCTACGCTTAGGTTAAGACGTGGCGACAGCAAAAACTCGTTGTTGAGGGTATTGTAATTGTAGCGCAAACCGGCTTGTAGCGTTAGCCCCGGCCATTTTGCAAAACGCAGGTTGTTTTGCACGTAACCACTAAAGCGGGTAATGTTTAAGCTGGCTCCTCCCCGGCTGCTTCTAAACACCTGAAGCGGCCCGGTGCGGTAGGGTAGGCTGTAGCCAGCGCTGTCCTGATATTCAAATTCGTTCAGCTGGTCGTCAATGCTGTTTTGCTCAACGCTATTGCCAAATTGCCAATACTGGTTGCCCCTATCTATGGTGCCTTTTATGCTGGCATTAAGCACTTGAACATTTAGCACATTACGGGCATAGTTTAAAAACGTGCCAGCGCCTAAGGGGTTGGTAATCAATCCAAAATCGGCGCTCGATTTATCGAAATTGCGGTCGCCAAACAGGTAGTTGCCGGCAATATTGATGTTTTCGGCCTCTCGATTGTTGAAATAGCTGAGCATGCCTTTTAGAGTAATGCCACGACCCAGCTGGCGGGTGGCGCTTAGGCCCAACATGCGGGTTTTATAAACGGAGGCTTCGCGGCCCGTAAACAACACATCCAACCCCAGATTGCTGTTAAAGAGTGGTGTGTACACCGATGTGGTCTGCTGGCTTTCGGTAGGTTCCAATTCAAATTTACTGTTGCTGAGGTTGCCCAGCACCTCCAGCTTCCACTGGCTATTGGGCTGCCACGTCAGCTGCCCTTGCACATCGCTGCTGGTGGGGATGTAGTTGCCCTTGGTTTCCTGGCTGCCCAGTAGGTTGCGCAGGCTGCGGTTGCGCACACCCACCAAATACGTTACTCTTTT
>RDXD01000046.1 GCA_004292575.1 Bacteroidota bacterium | reverse complement strand
TGGCGGCATAGGAGAGATAGGGCTTACACCCTTAGAGGAGAGATAGGGCTCGGACCCTTAGAGGAGAGATAGGGCTTACACCCTTAGAAGAGAGATAGGGCTGGCACCCTTAGAGAAGCGATAGGGCTTACACCCTATCTTAGGAGATTACGCCCTTTTAGGGCTGGGGGAACGGGGAGATGGGTGGGCGTGGCGGCATAGGAGAGATAGGGCTTACACCCTTAGAGGAGAGATAGGGCTTACAACCTATCTTAGGAGATTACGCTCTTTCAGGGCAGGGGGAACGGGGAGATGGGTGAGCGTGGCGACTGAGACGGATGGGATATGCACTGCTGCCGAAGGGGCCCCGGATAGTAGCGGAAAGCCCTGCCGCAGGCCCTTGGGCCCGGCAGGCTTGCAGCGGATAGCCGGATCTACTGTCTCATGGAAGGTATACGGCCAGATGGCCCCAAAATAACCAGCGCATAAACTGCAACGGGTGCGGCATTAGGCTACTTTTAGCCGACGAACGAGCAGCAGGCAAATTAGTATAACGGCCACGCTGATATAACCCAGCCAGTTGTAATGGAGCAGTTTGTGATTGGGGCCGCTGGTGACAATTAGGCCTGCTAAACTGGTGGCTATGCCGGTAAAAAGTTGCTGTACGCTGCTGTTGAAACTTAGAAAACTGCCGCGGTGCTCGGGCTTTACCACCTGGCTTACCATGGCCTGCATGCTGATGGTGCGCCCATTGGCCAGACCAAACCAAAATGCAAATGGTACCAATACAAGCCACAGTGGCCAATTGGGCATTTGGGTAATGAAGATTACGGGTATGGTGGACAGCAGGCCGGTGATGGTAAATATGCGGAGCTTGCCATGCTTATCGGCCAGGCGGCCCCAAAAAATGGAACTGAAAATGGTAACGGTGCCACCCACAATGTAGATGAGTGGGGTTTGCGTTTTGCTGAAGCCAAGATTGAATTCCATGTAGGGATTGATGAATGGAATGATGATGAAATGGCCCACCATAATGGCGCCGCTAAACAATAGGGCGGCACGCTGGGCGGGCACACTAAACACATTGCTAAGGGTTTGCATGGGGCTGATTGGGGGCTTGCTGGCTTGCATGTGACTGGTGATGGCGGGCACGTGCCGCAAAACCAGCAATAACACCACCAAACCCATGGCTACAATAAAATAGAATGGGGCATGCCAGCTGAAGAAGCGCGCCATGTATAAACTGAGGGGGACGCCCACAACCGAAGCCATGCTAAAAGCCGTCATAAGCCAACTCATGGCCCGGCCACGCTTTTCGTAGGCAAATAAATCGGCTACAATGCTAAGCACCTGTGCGCCTATTAGCCCGCCAAATAAACCTGCCACCACACGAGCGGCCATGAGGAGCCCGTAACTGGGGGCAAGTGCGCAAAGCAGGGTGCCCAACAAAAAGCCGCTATAGCCAAATACCAATACCCGCTTACGATCGAACCGATCTACCACAAACGCCCCCAAAATGCCCGCAAAAAAAGCGGCAAAGTTGTAGGCGGCTACCACAGCCGAAAACTGACGTGGCGTAATGCCAAACTCGGGCATGAGGTAATTGCCCAAGGGCATCATGACCATAAAATCGAGGATATGGGTAAAGTTGATGCCGGCCAGCAACAGAAGCAAGACCTTTTCTTTTGTAGTCATGATGTGGGGATAGTGCGGCTTTGATGGCGCTGCTGCTTTACACGCAGCATTTGCAACACCACCGCCAACACAATGAGGCCCGCACCGCCATAAAACGCAGGGTGCAGCGTATTGTTTTCGTGGAAGATGACGAAAGCCAGGACGATGCCGTAAACGGGTTCGAGATTATAACTGAGGTTGAGCGTAAATGCGGAGATGTAATGCAGGGCTTTTAACTGCAACCAATAAGCCCAAACGGTACACAACAGGGCAAGGATGAGCAGCCAAAACCAATCGGTGGGTTGTGGCCAAAAGCGCTGATGCTGCACCGCTAAGTACCAGGGCAGTACGGCAGATACCACCAAAAAAGCTCCCGTAATGGTGTAGCGGGTAAGCTGTAAGCCCGGCGCATGCGCCACCAATTGCTTATTGAAGATGGAGAACAATGCTGCTAAAGCGCCACTGGCCACACCCAGAATAATGCCGGTTTTGTATTGGGCATCGAAATGAAAAATAAGGGCTATGCCTGCCATGCTCATAAGGCCCAACCCTACCTCGGCCAGCGAAAATTTGCGCCTTGCTACCAGCGGCTCAAACAGTGCCGAAAAGAAACCTGCCGAGGAGAAACACACCAGGGCAATGGAGACATTGGCATATTTGACACTGCCAAAAAAACACAGCCAATGCAGCCCCACCACACCGCCTACGGCCATGGCTTTGGCAACGAAACCTGCCCGGCCAGGCAATGCATTTCTTGGGCTCAGCATTTGCCAAAGCCAAAGCACCGATGCGGCAATGGCCAATCGCCACCAAACGAGCGGCCCCTCGGCCAAAGAAATGAGCTTGCCCAAAATGGCGGTGATGCCAGCCAGCAAAATGGCAATGTGGAGGCTAATGAGGGCTTTTTTCATGATGGGTGCAAAGAAATTGCTTTGCGCCCACAACGGCAAGCATGAATATTAGCGGGCAGCAAGATGGCATAACGATGTTTCTGCTGCCTTGCCCCCCACCCTTGGTGTGCTTACCCGCGGGCTATGCGGTGGGCTTGGTGTAAATGGTGCGTCCTTTCCATGTATAGCTGCCAAAACGGCCCAACCAACCGGCAGCTACCGTGTAAACAATGTGCAGG
This sequence comes from Bacteroidota bacterium, assembly GCA_004292575.1. Lineage (GTDB taxonomy): Bacteria > Bacteroidota > Bacteroidia > Chitinophagales > Chitinophagaceae > Phnomibacter. The sequence continues at coordinate 68 of RDXD01000046.1, read as the reverse complement.
GGCTGCATAAGCGGGAACCACCAAAGCCAAGGCAATTTGCCAAAAAAGCGGGCTACCGGTATCATAAA
>RDXD01000441.1 GCA_004292575.1 Bacteroidota bacterium | reverse complement strand
ATAAAAAAAGAAACAAAAAAATCAAGGGCTGTAGAAACTGGCCTAAAAATTCGGGTGGGGGCCTAAACCCGGGCAAACTCGCCGAACCATGCTTTTGGGCGCAGCTTCGTGCGGGCTCGAACAGTGCCCGGCTTTTTAACGGCCCCCACCCGAATTTTTTTAACGGCCACTTTCTAAGGCCCCCAGCGCGGAGTTGTGCAGCCTGGCTGACCAGTTTTTTGCTTTGTTTGTGTGTGAATTGCCGTTGGTGTTAGGTATTGGTAAAAATCAGAACATCAAAAAATCAGAACATTTCACATCTCACATTAGTAATTTCCCCGGCTTGGCCCCCAGCGCGGCGTTGTGCAGTCCGGCTGACCAGTTTTTTGGCTTGTTTGGATGTGGGTTACTGGTGGTTTTTGGTGTTGGCGAACATCAGACATCAGACATCGAACATCAGACATCAGACATCGAACATCAGAACATCAAAAAATCAAAAAATTCCTCCGGTTTTGCTTTGTTCGTTCGTGAAATTGACGTTGGTGTTAGGTATTGGTAAAAATCAAAAAATCAGAAAATCAACACATCAGAAAATCCTTACGGTTTCGTTTTTTGCAGCTATTCAACCCCTGCCACAGGGTTTTGACATACAAATGCGCCTTATATTTGCACCCGCAGCACAGAAATTGTCGTTGCCAAAAGCTCTGTTTTTTAGAACAAATTGGCCGCAAACCCGTTTATAAAGGCCTCTTTTTAAAAGCAAATATGTACCCAGCAGTGGCGGTGTTACGTAGCTTTCTCTGCTCCCATTTTCCCGGGCTCTCAGGTTAGTTGCGCATGCTGGCCCTGGTAAAATGTAACAGCCAACATGCAAACAAACATCCGCCAAGCGCTACAAAACCGTATTTTGATTATTGATGGTGCCATGGGTACCATGATACAGCGGCACAAACTCAATGAGGCCGACTACAGGGGCCAACGTTTTAAAGATTGGGCCAGCGACCTTAAAGGCAACAACGATTTGCTGAGCATTACCCAACCCGATATTATTGTTGGCATACACAAACAATACTTGGCAGCCGGTGCCGATATTATTGAAACCAACACCTTTAATGCCCAGCGGGTAAGCATGGCCGACTACCACATGGAAGACGTGGCCTACGAAATAAACCTGGCTGCTGCCCAGTGTGCACGCCGGGCCGTTACAGAATACTTTGCCGAAAACCCAAACGATAGCCGTGGCACTGCCTATGTAGCGGGTGCCATTGGACCCATGAACAAAACCCTAAGTTTGAGCCCCGATGTAAACAATCCCGGTTTTAGGGGCGTTTATTTCGACGAAGTGGCAGAAGCCTACTACCAGCAAGTGCAGGCATTAATTGAAGGTGGTGTAGATGTGTTGCTTATTGAAACCATTTTCGACACGCTGAACGCCAAAGCAGCCATTTACGCCATTAAAAAGTTTTTTAGGGAAAACCCCGGCACCGATCGTGAAATTATGATTAGCGGCACCATTACCGATGCCAGTGGGCGCACCCTAAGCGGCCAAACCCTAGAGGCTTTTTACATAAGCGTTATGCACGCCAACCCGCTTAGTATTGGCCTCAATTGCGCACTGGGTGCCCAGGAAATGCGCAGCCACATTGAAGAGCTGAGCCAAATAGCAGCCTGCTACACCAGCGCTTACCCCAACGCCGGCCTGCCCAATGCCATGGGCGAATACGACGAACAACCCCACGAAACCGCCCACTTTATTGAAGATTGGGCCAAGGCGGGTTGGGTAAACATTGTAGGTGGCTGCTGCGGCACCACCCCCGACCATATAAAACACATTGCGGATAATGTAAGAAAAATGGAAGCCCGTAAATTGCCCGAGCAGGAAACAGCCCTTTCTTAATGGCCCGCTCGAAGCACGCACCCAACCAACCAACACCACCACTAACAGAAACCGTTTAGCATTCTTTATTTGTTTCATGAAAGCCTTGGTAACTACATCTGCCATTGACGACAAGGATATCGTCAATAAAATATACACCATCCGCGGCCAGCGTGTAATGTTGGATAGAGATTTAGCCAACATGTACGACGTAGAAACGAAGCGCCTTAAAGAGCAAGTAAACCGAAATTTAGGACGCTTTCCGGATGACTTCATGTTTCAGTTAACCGCTGATGAGCTAGCAAATTGGAGGTCGCAATTTGCGACCTCCAATGCTGACCTAATGGGTTTACGTCATGCGCCTTTCGCGTTTACAGAGCAAGGTGTGGCTATGCTTTCCTCGGTGCTCCGTAGCGAACGGGCCATTCAGGTAAATATTCAAATCATTCGTGTGTACACCCGCACGAAACAGCTGCTGGTTGATAACAAAGAAATCTACTTGAAACTGGAAAAGCTAGAGCTGGGGTTAATGCAAAAAGACAAAGAAGTGAAAGCCATTTTTGAAGCGTTAAGAAAACTGCTGCCTACCGAAACCAAACCCAGAAACGAAGTTGGTTTTTTAGCTGCCAAAAAGCGGTTACAAGACGATGAGCAAAAAACAAAATAACCATGAGCACCACCGTAATAAAACCCTATTTGCGCCTCAGCGGCCTTGAGCCACTGGTAGTAAGGCCCGAAACCAACTTTGTAAATGTTGGTGAGCGCACCAACGTAACCGGCAGTAAAAAATTTGCACGCCTGGTGCGGGAAGGCCTGTACGAAGAAGCCCTCAGCGTAGCCCGCCAACAGGTGGAAAGTGGCGCGCAGGTGCTCGATGTAAACATGGACGACGCCCTTTTGGACGGCAAAGTAGCCATGGTTACCTTTCTAAACCTACTACAAGCCGAACCCGATATTGCCAAAATTCCGGTAATGATCGATTCAAGCAAGTTCGAAATTATTGAAGCCGGGCTAAAATGTGTACAGGGCAAGTGCATCGTCAATTCCATCTCCATGAAGGAGGGCGAAGAAAAGTTTATAGAACAGGCCATTATATGCCGCAGCTTTGGCGCATCGGTAGTGGTAATGGCCTTCGACGAAGTGGGCCAAGCCGATACCGAAGCCCGAAAAGTGGAAATCTGCCACCGGGCCTACAAAATATTGGTTAACAAAGTTGGCTTCGACCCGCAAGACATCATTTTCGACCCCAACATATTTGCAGTAGCCACCGGCATAGAAGAGCACAACAACTATGCTGTGGATTTTATTGAAGGTACCCGCCGTATAAAACAACTGATGCCCCTTACCAAAGTGAGTGGTGGCGTTAGCAACATTTCATTCTCCTTCCGCGGCAATGATCATGTGCGTGAGGCCATGCACAGCGTGTTTTTGTACCATGCCGTTAAAGCCGGTATGGATATGGGCATTGTAAACGCCGGCCAGCTGGTGGTGTACGATGAAATAGAGCCCAGCCTCCGCAACCTTTGCGAAGATGTACTGCTGAACATTCAAAACGACGACAACAGCAAAACAGAAGCCCTGATTGCCTTTGCCGAAACCGTAAAGGCCAAAGGAAAAGTAGAGGTAAAAGATGAGGCATGGCGCAATGCAGCCGTAGAAGATCGCCTCAAGCACGCCCTCATTAACGGCATTACACAGTACATTGACGCCGATACCGAAGAAGCCCGTCAGCTTTATCCCAAACCCCTCGATGTAATTGAAGGCCCGCTAATGAATGGCATGAATGTGGTGGGCGACCTGTTTGGCGCCGGCAAAATGTTTTTGCCCCAGGTGGTAAAAAGCGCCCGGGTTATGAAAAAAAGCGTGGCCGTGCTTACCCCCTACATTGAACAAGAAAAAGAAGACCGCAAACAAGCGCACCTGCTGGCCGGCACCCAAAACACCGAGCAGGCTGGCGCAGCCAAAATACTGCTGGCCACCGTTAAAGGCGATGTACACGATATTGGCAAAAACATAGTGGGCGTGGTGCTGGGCTGTAATGGCTACGATATTATAGACCTGGGCGTAATGGTGAGTGCCGATAAAATTTTAGACACCGCCCAAAAAGAAAATGTGGACATCATTGGCCTTAGCGGGCTAATTACACCCAGCCTTGATGAAATGGTGCACATTGGCCACGAAATGAAGCGCCGGGGCATGAAACAACCCCTGCTTATTGGCGGCGCCACCACCAGCCGCATGCACACCGCCGTAAAAATTTCGCCCGAGTATGCCGATACCATACACGTGCTGGATGCCAGCCGCAGCGTAACCGTGGCCGGCAGCCTACTTAGCCAAGAGCAGCGGCAAGAGTTTTTGCAGCAAACCGTGGCCGACTACGAAAAACTACGCGAGCAGTTTAGCAATAAAAAGTCCAGCAAAAGCTTTTTGCCCTACGCCGAGGCCAAAGCCAATGTTATGCAAATACCATGGGCCAACTATCAGCCCGTAAAGCCCACATTCACCGGTTCAAAAACCTTGCCCGTAAGTTTGGCCAGCCTGCGCCCCTACATTGATTGGAAACCGTTTTTTATAGCCTGGGAAATGCACGGCAATTTCCCCGACATTTTAACCGACGAAATAGTGGGCACCGCAGCCACCAACCTCTACCACGATGCCAACCGCCTGCTCGATACCATAATTAACGAAAACTGGCTGCAGCCCAAAGCTGTTATTGGGTTTTGGCCCGCAGCAGCCCAGGGCGATACCATAACTGTGGCCACGCAAAACGGCAACATAAACCTCGAAATGCTGCGCCAACAAACCAAAAAAGCAGCCGGACAGCCCAATTTTAGCCTCGCCGATTTTGTAAAACCCGGAAATATTGAAGACCAACCCGATTATATGGGCGCCTTTGCCGTAACCATTCATGGCATTGAACCCCATATAAAACGCTTTGAAGAAGCGCTGGACGACTACAATAAAATTATGCTACAAGCCTTGGCCGATCGGTTTGCCGAAGCCTGTGCCGAGTATGTGCATCTGCATGTGCGCACCCAACATTGGGGCTATGTAAATCAGGAAACCCTCACCAACGAAGCCCTTATAAAAGAGCAGTATCAGGGCATAAGGCCCGCGCCCGGCTATCCTGCCTGCCCCGACCATACCGAAAAATACAAACTTTTCGATATGCTGGAAGCCACCACCCACACCGGCATTACCCTTACCGAAAGCCTGGCCATGTACCCCGCCAGCAGCGTGTGCGGCTGGTATTTTGCACACCCCCAAAGCCAGTATTTTGGCCTTGGCAAAATACAGCGCGACCAGCTCGAAGACTATGCCCAACGCAAAAACATGCCCTTAAGCGAAGCCGAACGCTGGCTAAGACCAGTGTTGGAATAGGCCCCGCAGCCAAACCCGCACATATTGTAAAGCCACTATACCATCAACACCATTATTTTTGCGCACCAGCAAAAAAAACCATGACCTCCAACAGCAATACCCAGCCCATAGTGCACAACGAAAGCGTAAGAAGTGCCAAAAAAAAAGTAATTGTTTTGGGCAGCGGACCCAACCGCATTGGCCAGGGTATTGAGTTTGATTACTGCTGCGTGCATGGCCTGCTGGCCATAAAAGAGTGTGGCTACGAAGCCATCATGATAAATTGCAACCCCGAAACCGTAAGTACCGATTTCGACATTGCCGATAAACTCTACTTCGAGCCGGTGTTTTGGGAGCACCTCTGGGAAATTATAGAACTGGAGCAACCCGAAGGCGTAATAGTGCAACTGGGCGGCCAAACCGCACTTAAGTTGGCCAAGCGCCTACACGAAAAAGGCGTAAAAATTATTGGCACCAGCTTCGATAACATGGACATAGCCGAAGACCGTGGCCGTTTTAGCGATTTGCTTAAAGAATTAGACATCCCATACCCCGAGTACGGCACCGCCCACTCTACCGATGAAGCCGTGGAAGTAGCCCAAAAAGTAGGCTTCCCCGTGCTGGTACGCCCCAGCTACGTGTTGGGTGGCCAGCGCATGCGCATCGTCATAAACGATGAAGAGCTTGAACGCGCCGTGGTAAGCCTGCTAAAACACCTGCCCGGCAATAAAATACTTATCGATCACTTTTTAGACCGCTGCCAAGAAGCCGAAATCGACGCCATTTTCGACGGCGAAAATTTCCACGTAATGGGCGTGATGGAACACATAGAACCCGCCGGCATACACAGCGGCGATAGCAACGCCGTACTGCCCGCTTTCAACCTAGCCCCCATGGTAGTAACCACCATGGAATACTACGCCGAAAAAATAGCCCGTTCGCTCAATATTTGTGGCCTCATCAACATCCAATTCGCCATCAAAAACGGAAAGGTGTTTGTAATAGAAGCCAACCCCAGAGCCAGCCGCACCACACCCTTTATTGCCAAAGCCTACCAAATACCCTACCTCAACATTGCCACCAAAATAATGCTGGGTGCCAACAAACTCACCGATTTTACCTACGAAAAAAAGCTCGAAGGCTTTGCCATAAAAGAACCCGTATTTAGCTTCAATAAGTTTCCCGGGGTAAACAAAGAACTTGGCCCCGAAATGAAAAGCACTGGCGAAGCCATCCGGTTCATCAAAGATCTGCGCGACCCCTACTTTAGGCGGCTATACAAAGAGCGCAGCATGAACCTGAGCAAGTAACCACCGCCCGTTTCCGGCCTGTTCGTTGCCTCTGCGGTTAATATTGAATTGCCAGCACCCCAAAAGGCAACCTGCTGCAAGCCACGTCTAACCTGTAAGGCTGGCCGCCATAGCAGGTGTACCACCTCCCCCATTTGGCAGGCGGCTGCATGTTCAACAGTTTTATTACAGCAAGTAAAAAAGAAAAGTAGCCAAGCCTCAGTATCCTAATCCAGCCTCAGTCCCGCTTTACGCTTGTAGTGCCCCGCCTGCGGCCCGCTGCCAAGGCAGCATCGTGCCAGGCGGGTCAGCTACCGCTGCAATCGGGGCTATGCCCTGTACCGCAGTGGTACTATGGGGCCTTTTTTGGCTCCCGCTAGTATAGCCAGGCTTTTTGCAGCCAGTCTTTACGCAATTTTTGGCTGCTAAAACACCCCTCGTCCAAAACCAAAATAGATACAAATTCTTCAACAGCTTCCATTCGGGGGAAAAACCACAACTGGTAAGATAAAACAGCACTTAAAACACCATCCATAAAATCTACCAAACCCTCAAACTCATGCGAATTCCGGGACTCACATTTTTGAAAACGTCATTAAAATATAGTTCCGGTTCAATTTGTAATCTTCCCGATGCCGCGCCAGGCAGTCCTAGCCTAAAGGTGTTCTTTTCAAAATAATTACCCGACCTGCGAATAAGATACCCAATCGAAAGTGTACTCAGAAATTCGAAGTTGTTGTACGCATTGTTGTTTCGTTCTTCAAAGCGAAAAGTAAAAAAGTCATTTCTGTGCGTTCTAATCCTACCGTCAGCATTGCTTTGAAAAGAAAACTGTGGCTCCCAATACAACCCAAAGCCAAGGCGACTCCCGTTTATGCCCCGTGTTTTTGAATAATTGTATGCAGCGCCAAACGAAAGTGCGGTAAAAGCATTCCCCCTGGCATAAGCAATGGACGGCTTCACCAAAGTAATCTCCAGTTGATCGCTACCCGAACGAATGGCGTAATAACCAGGTCATGTTTAGTAAATATAATTTTCCAATCTTATTGCTTAATTAAACGGCATTGAAGCATGAATGGGAAAAGTGGGGGCTTTTAGTAGGTTACAGACATCACGGGTTAAACATTTACGGCATTAGAAAAGCTATTTGGGGCGAACCCCAGGTTACTGCAATACCCAATCTCGTACTATGCAGGGCCGTAAAACTCGGTTAGCCTTTTACCCAGCCCTACTTACGCGCCACCCAAACACCTTGCCGTTGCAAAAGCTGCAAGGCACCTGACAGCATACATCGTAGTATTGAGCGCCAAAGCTATGGGGTGCCTTGTAAGCGCAACACTGCCAAGTGCTGTGAGTAAAGGAAAGCATAACAAAACAGCATACAAATTTGGCGTCAACAAAAACAGGATACGCTTTAGTATTCATCAATTCCCAAAAAAGGCCGTGGCGCCTTTTAGATACCGATGATTACTCTAACGATTTACCTCGTTAATTTAATGCGGGTGGGCCTTACATACCCATGGCAGTTTGTGTGCTTGCTGCCAAATATCAAAATTGGCAAAACCAAAATTGCTGTGCGCATATTGCCAAGCCTCAAATAGCCTCTGCATTTCAGCTTTGCAATGGCCGCATATCAGCGTGATTTTCAGCCAGTTAAAGATTTCCGAAAATCTTCTAGCCATTTCCGAAAATCTTCCATTCTTTTCGAATTAAAACAAAAAGCATGTGAAAGCCCATGCAATGCATCAACCATTCAACTTTACCGCCGCTTGCTTAACGATTAAAAGTCAACTGCCGTATGAAAACAGCGTACCACGTAAAGGGGTTTTTTATGATGTCGATATTGGTTCTCGGCATCCTAATTCAAAGCCATGCACAGTCCAAAACTCTTAAAGGCTTAGTTGTAGATGAAAAAAACAATCCTGTACAAGGGGCTACCGTAACCCTTAAAGGTACACGCACCAGCAGCCAAACCGATGTAACGGGATCATTCTCGATTCAGGTTCCCAATGAGAAAGCAGTTATTGTTGTAAGCTTTGTTGGATACGAAAGTTTAGAAATAGCTGCCGGTAATTCCGGAACAATTAACATCAACCTCAAACCATCGTCAAGCTCGCTGGACAATGTAGTTGTAAATGCGCTTGGCTTTGAATCTCGCAAAGATAAAATAGGCTATGCCACAACTAGGATTAGTGCGGAAGCCATTGCCAACACAGGAGAAGCAGGCCTAATGCAGGGCATGGCAGGCAAATCATCCGGTCTTAGGGTATCCCGCTCTTCGGGCGACCCCGGTGGCAGCTCTCAGATCCTGATTAGGGGCCAAAGCTCTATAACCCGGAGTACCGATCCGTTGATTGTTTTGGACGGTGTGCCTATTAGTGGTGATGCAAGAAACGAATCAGCAGGTGGCCAAATTGTACAGCAGAGCCGCTTAAATGATATTAATCCAGATGACATTGCCAATGTGCAAATTTTAAAAGGCGCATCCGCTGCTGCCCTTTGGGGTACCAAGGCCGCCAACGGTGTTATTGTAATTACTACCAAAAAGGGTAACTCGGGTTCAAAAGCCAACATCAGCTTTAAATCTACGGTTTCATTTGATGAAGTAAGTGCCTTTTACGATTTGCAGTCAACCTACGGACAGGGCAACAACGGCGTTTGGGCATTAAATGCCATCAGAACCTGGGGCGACAAAATTGCAAGTCGCTCTGGCGCCGATGATGTGCTGAATACCACAGGTGGATTTTTTGTGGGCAATACAGGCCAACCAATTTACCCCATTACAACCAAAAACTCCAGGCAAACCTATAACGATAAGAACTACAATGACATATTCCGAATGGGTAGCTTCCTCGATAATTCGCTGAGTATTAGTGGCGGCGACAGCAAATCTAACTACTTCATGAGTTTGAGTGATTTGAATCAAAAAGGGGTAGTGCGCAACAGCAGCGATTATCGCCGTACAAGCTTCCGTTTAAACGTAGGAAGAGAACTCAACAAGTGGTTGTCTGTATCTAATAAGGCTGCATATATTCTCACCAACTCTAATCGCCTACAGGCTGGTGTGAACAACGCAGGACTATTGATTGGGCTATTGCGTACCCCTCCCGATTTTGATAATGGGGATTATACAGGGCGGTCGTTTGCATCGCCCGGCGGGGCCTTTGTAAATGACAGGCAGCGTTCTTACCGCAATGCCATCGGTGGCAATGCCAACCCTGGCTTCAATAATCCACTCTGGGTAATCAATTCGCTTCAAAACACCAGTACAGTAAACCGCTTTATTAACTCTACAGAACTAAATATTAAACCAACCAGTTGGTTTACGCTTACGGGAAGAGCGGGTATTGATTATTTTACCGACAGGCAAACCAATTTTTTCCCTTTTTTCTCGGCAAATGCCATCAACGGACAGTATAGCCGGGAAGAATATACAGAATCGCAGTTTAACATTGATGTAATTGGCCGTGCACAACACGATTTCAACAGCAAGCTTTCTGGGAATATTGCCATAGGGTATAACTACAATAGCCTTAACTCCTCCACGCTTGGCGGAACGGCACTTGATTTTATTCTTCCGGCGGGGCCCCAAGATTTCAACAATGTAACACCCGCCAATTTTGCCGTAAACGACCGGTTTTTAAACACGAAAACCAATGCAGGATACACGAGCATGGGGCTTGCTTGGAACGACCAATTATTTCTGAATGTAACAGGTAGGCTAGAAGCAGCTTCAACATTTGGCCAGCAGGCCAATCAATCGTTTTTCTATCCTTCGGCTGATATAGCGTGGCAATTTACACGGCTAAAAGTACTTGAAAAGCTAAGTTGGCTATCGTTCGGTAAAATACGGGCTTCGTTTGGTATTGTTGGTGTTCAGCCTTTGGCCTATCGCACTGCCACCATTTATAATACCAGAACCTGGAGTGATGGCTTTGGCGGTGCATTAGATCCCGCACAATATGGAACAGGCTCATTTGTACAGGATAATGATAAGGGCAATCCATTTTTACAACCGGAGCGTAAGCAGGAGTTTGAAGTGGGCGCCGACCTTCGCTTCTTAGATAATAGGTTAACGTTTGGCTTTACTGTTTATCAAAATGAAACACGAGATGCATTAATATCTGTTACCCAATCGCCCGCTTCCGGCTTCAACACCCTTTACTCCAATGCAGGAAGCATAGAAAACAAAGGGTTGGAATTTGATTTGGGATACAATGTTTTGCGCAAAAAAGACCTAACGCTCGATGTAAACTTAAACTGGACGCGTAACCGTAACCTAGTAACCAATTTAAACGGTGCTGGCTCCATAAACCTGGGTGGTACAGCAGGCGTTTCTTCACGGGCTGTAGAGGGCTATCCGCTGGGTATATTGTTTTCAAACACTTTTCAACGTGATGCAGCAGGAAAAATGGTTTTAGATGCCAACGGATTCCCCACCGTGGATCCAACTGCTGGCCCCATTGGCGACCCCAACCCCAATTGGAGAGCAGGTTTTGGTATTAATCTAAAATACAAACAATTCTATGTGAATGCATTGCTTGAACATTCGCAGGGAGGAAAAGTAATAGATGGAACAGAAGGTGTTTTACTTGACTATGGCACATCGGCTGCCACTGGTTTTGAACGCATATCCGATGAGCCGTTAAGGCGGTTTAATGGGCAAACCATTGCGGCAGGCACACCCTTCAGGGGAAATATTCACAATTTTGGTGGCGGCAATGTAGCCTTAGACCAAAGCTGGTACACCGGACCGGGCGGCTGGTTTGGCAATGTAGGAGAGCAATTTATGCACGATGCCACATGGACACGTTTCAGGGAAATAAATATCGGATACAATATAAACAGTAGCTTTCTGAAGCGCAAACTTGGCGTTAGTACAATTGGCTTTGAGCTAAGCGGCAGAAACCTTTTTGTGATAAGTGGTGTAAATGGATTTGACCCGGATGCTAACAATTCAGGTTCATCATCGGGCCGCGGGGTAGTATATTTTGTTAATCCCCCAACCCGTTCGTACCTCTTCACCGTTCGGCTTAATTTCTAATTCCTTAAATTTCTAACTTCATTTATATGAAAACGACGATATCAAATATACTCTGTATCTGTTTTTCGGCAATAATATTTAGCTCCTGCTCAAAAATGGTAGAGGGAATAAATGACAATCCCAATAACCCAACAGATGCCGATGCAAGCACCATGCTTACGAGCGTGCTTATTGGAAACGTGAGTATCCAAGAGGGTGAAATGGCACGTATTGCAGGCATGTGGTCGGGCTACTTCCGAGGCTTTACGCAGCAGTACCAAAGCTATCATCAATATCAGGTAGTTGCCAGAAACTATGATGCTGCTTGGCAAAACATTTATTCCGGTGTATATAAAAACATTAAAATACTTAAGCAAAAGGCAACTGACATTAACAACCGTAGGATGTTGGGTGTGGCACAGGTAGCCGAAGCCAACCTAATGGGAACCGTAACTGCATTATGGGGCGATATTCCCTACTCGCAAGCAGCCGATGAACAAAACACACGACCCGCTTTCGACGGACAACAAGCCGTATATGCTTATATTCAAACCTTACTCGATAGCGCTATTGTTAATCTTAACTCAACCTCGTTTGTAAGTTTTGCCGCACAGGATATTCACTTTGCCGGTAATATGATGCGATGGATACAAACTGCCAATACACTGAAAGCCCGTTATTTTTTACAGGTTCGAAATTACGGTGCCGCGCTGGCTGCTGCGCAAAATGGAATTAATGCGCAAGCCAATAACTTTATGGCCCCCCATTTTGCTACCAATCGTGGGGCTTTTAATTTATATTTTCAGTTTCTATCGCTTGATAGGCCCAACTGGATGGATGCCACCGGCATGTATGGTATAAATTTAGTTAACCCCGCCGGCAACCGCTCTAGAGGCAATACAAAAACAAATGAAAGAGCCCGCTGGAGTTTCTTTTTTAACTCGGCCACCAATTTAAATTTTACCGTAAATGGCTTTTTTGGGCAAAGCACTTTTTTTCCGCTGGCCACGTTTTCGGAAAACCTGTTGATTCTTGCCGAAGCCGATGCCAGAATTAATGGCTTTGCAGCGGGGCTTACCCGTTTAAATACGTACCGTGCTTACATGAATACAGGCGCTTATATCAATACCCTTTACCTTACCGCAGGCAATTTTCGGTACGATCCGTATGTGGCAGGCGACTTTGATGCCGGCGGCATGGAAAACCTTGGAACCGCGCCATTAAGCAATGTGCGTGCACTGCTGCGCGAAATCATAGAAGAACGCTATGTAAACTTTATTGGACAAATAGAAGGATTTAACGACCTGCGCCGTGTATTCAAAGAGCCTGACATACGCGTACCCGTCCCGCTGAATTTTGGCGCTCAATTTCCGCAACGTTTTTTGTATCCGCAAGTTGAAATTGACGTAAACCCGTCAACACCTAATCCAACGCCAATACTTTTTGATCCCACTCCAGTTAACCGCTGATTATAGACCATGACAATTATAAGCATTCACGGCAATAATTTTTTTGGGCATCACACTATCGCATCTTCAACTAAAGGTTTGGGTAAGCTTTCGCACATTGGCTTATGTTTTGCAACAGCACTATTGCTATGGGCATTGCCTTTGTTGGCAAGCGGAAAAAGGGATACTACAAGGGTGCTGCTTGTGGGCAATAGTTATATCTACTACAACAATTTGGCCCAAATGATTGGATTAATTACAGATAGCCTAGACAGCAAGGTTATTTGCAGAAAATCAACCGCAGGAGGGGCAACATTAGGAGAACACTGGAGAGGCAACAAAGGGCTTCGCTCAAGAAGCCTGATAAAGGAAGGAAGCTATGACATTGTGGTTATTCAAGATAACAGTATGTGGCCACTGCAGCACAAGGATAGTGTACTAAAATATGGCAATCTTTTTTGTAATAAAATAAAGGAATCGGGTGCAAAGCCGTATGTGTACAATACCTGGTCGAGGCAGGCTGCGCCTGAAACACAACCATTGATTAATCAGGTCTATCAAGAATTGGCAGATGCCAATCACGCTGCTCTAATTCCGGTTGGGCAATGTTGGGCAAAAGCAAGGGAATGGGATAAAGATATCAATCTATTTCATTCTGACGGCTCGCATCCTTCGCCGTTGGGCACTTTCTTAATTGCACTTTGTTACGTAAAAAAAATTACCGGAAAACTGCCGGAAAGGTTTGCAACGGTTTACAATTACATAGATAAAGATGGAGAAACCTTCCGGATAATGCAGGTAAGCGAAACAGAAATTCAATTTTGTGTAAAAGTGGTGAACCACATTATGCCATAGTTTACAGAAAATAAAGTGACGTTTTTTTAAGCTAAGCTAGGTTTAGTTGGGCTTTTGATTTGAGCGTGGCTGTGTAAAACGTTAAAAATCTTTCCAGCAGAAGTTGTATTACGAATATAATTGGCTGTAAATGTTGGCTTTAATTCCAAAATTTTGGACCACCCACTATTGATATTTAGCAATGTGTTGTTGAGCTAATGAAGCCTAAGTTTGTTTGTTACTACTAAGATGCTGCCATCCGCTGCTAAGATGTGTACAATTAACGGGCGGGCGCTTTGGCGCCACCATTGTTTTTGCTGCTGCGGCAGAGGGGCTGTTGAAGGGGTTGGCTTGCGAGTTGCCGCAAATGGGCCCAATAGAATTACTACAGCCCAAGGGCAGCGGGATGGACGATGGTACCGCCGACCCGCAGGGGCGGTAGTACCGAGGACAGCCCGAACGAAGGCCCAATAGTGATACACAGCTGACTGCCCCAAACTGTATTTTTTGCCTTGCCCGCGCAGCTACCTTTACGTGCTGCAGCACTATATTGCTTGCTGTGTTGGTTGGCGGGGTACTATACTAGGGTTTCGTCTAATTGGGCTTTCCATTTTATAAATCCATCGGCTACATCGCTGTAGTCGTGAAAAACCCGCGTTAGGTTGTCGGGCCTATCGTGCAGGTAGGCAATTTTGCCCTGCACTTTTACGG
>RDXD01000045.1 GCA_004292575.1 Bacteroidota bacterium | reverse complement strand
TGGATGCCGCCATTGACCGAAGGATTAGTGGCTAAAAATGCTGTGCGGCCAATATCGTCATTGGTCGTTAGCCAAGCAATCGTCAACAAACTGGTAAAGGTTAAACTGGGGTTGGTACACCGCGGCAATGCGCTGCTGTAGGGTTTGCACATTTACGGCACCCATTTTTTGCTGGGCCATTAGCTGCCAGGCTTTTAAGGCCAGCAAGCCGTGCTTGCGGGTGGGGTGTTGATTTTGCGGCAGCTGTAGCAGTGCGTGGCCCAGCGCGGGCAACCCTTGCCCGGTGGAGGCCACGGTGCTAAAAATGGGCGTGTTAGGATGCTCGGCATGGGTAGGCAACATTTGGCGCAGGTGTCTTGCAAACACATCGGCCTGGGGCCGGTCGGCTTTGTTTACCACAAATACATCGGCAATTTCCATGAGGCCCGCTTTCATGGCTTGCACATCGTCGCCGGCTTCGGGCACCAACACCACCGCTGTGGCATCGGCCAAGCCGGCTATGTCAATTTCGGTTTGTCCCACGCCCACCGTTTCTAGCAGTATAATATCGAAGCCAGCCGCCTTCATAAGATCGGCAATGGGAATAATGAAGGGGTGCAGCCCGCCCATGCTGCCACGGCTGGCCAGGCTACGTATAAACACACCGGGGTGGTTGTACCACTGGCTCATGCGGATACGATCGCCCAGTAGCGCACCCAGGTTAAAGGGCGAAGATGGATCTATACAGAGCACGCCCACCGTTTTGCCCTGTGCCACCCACTGCCCAACTAAACCATCGGCAAGGGTGCTTTTGCCCGCCCCGGGTGGACCCGTGAGGCCAATAATGGGGCTGGGCTGAAGTGGTAAACGCTGCATAAACGCCTGCCAGCCGGCATAGCCCGACTCCACCAGCGATATGCAGCGCGCCAAGGCCTTAAACTGGCCCTGCAGCAGTTGTGGCCGAAGGGTTTGAAATGGAGACATACGCAAAAATGCTAAAGTGTGCTGAAAGTACAGGCTTTTACCAAAACCTTGCAAAAATGCGGGGTAGCCGCAGTAAGTATTAGGCCATGGGAAGGTGGCTAAACGAATGGCAAACCGCTTGGTACGATACGGTAGCGCCATAATTAAGCTTGTGGCCAACCGCGTTTTTGTCGAATTTTATACAGCTGTTTGCCACTTTTGCTAAGGCACGGGGTCCCAACCGCTGCCGCCCCAAGGGTGGCAGCGGCCAATGCGCTTTAGTGCCAACCAAAAGCCTTTGAACGGACCATGTTTTTTAAAAGCCTCGAGCGCATATTGGCTACAGGTGGGCTGAAACCGGCACTTAGGCCCCAGCCAAGGACTTATTACCAACTGATAAAACCGAATGACTGCCACAAATGGCAGTGCCAACAAGCGCAGCCATACGCTGGCAGTCCGGTTGCCGGCTGATGTCTGTTGGTGTGTATGTTGGCAACAGCGCTTCATACCCGTGGTTTTTGCACGGCTTTGGTTAGGCGCTCTAAGCAGGTGGCTACCGTTGCCTGCAAGGCATTAAACTGGGGCAATGTGTTGTGGGTATAAATAAAAAACACATCAAGCGTGCAGGCCTGTTGCTGAAGGGCGTGGGCAAGGGCCTGCTTTTGGGTGCGGAAAGCCTCGCGCAGCAGGCGCTTTATACGGTTGCGGTGGGTGGCTTTTTTAAAATGACGCTTGCTGGCGCTTACACCAAACTTTAAGATGTCGGATGTGGGATGTCCGATGTGAGATGTGAGATGTCTGATGTGGGATGTCTGATGCGGGATGTCTGATGTCGGATGTCTGATGTGGGATGTCGGATGTGGGATGTGGGATGTGGGATGTGGGATGTCGGATGTGGGATGTCGGATGTCTGATGTCTGATGTCGGATGTCTGATGTCTGATGTGGGATGTCGGATGTGGGATGTGGGATGTGGGATGTGGGATGTGGGATGTCTGATGTCTGATTGGGGGTTGAGGATTGATCAGATAATTCGTGGTTGTGCGGGGTATTATTTTTACGCAGGTGATACACCACCTTAACGGGATGTACAAAAAACGACTTGCCGCCCGCAAATAGGGCATCAATCTGCTTGCGGCTTTTTAGGCGTTGGGCTTTGCCCAGCGTGTTGCTTGTATCAAAGGGGGTGGTCAAGGTGGCAAAATTAAAAAAGCTCCCGTTTGCGGGAGCTTAAAATATGGTACAAGTGGGGTGCTTGGTAAACGTAGCCCCAGCGTGCTAGTGCTTACTTCAGCTTGCTTTCGTCGCTCACCGTAAGTTTATGGCGGCCTTTGGCACGGCGGCTGGCCAGTACCTTGCGGCCATTGGCGGTTTGCATGCGCTTGCGAAAACCGTGTACACTTTTGCGGCGGCGGTTATGGGGTTGGAAGGTGCGTTTCATGTTGCTTAAAATTTTTGCCTGATGGTTAAATAAAATAACCGGGGAGAAGCCGGTTGAATTATTGGTTCACCAGCAAGCCACCATGCCTGCTGCTTGTGAAAGGGCTGCAAATGTAGGGGAATTGTGTGGAAAACTATCTGCGGTTAAAATCATTTTTATAACCCAATGCAATAAAGTTAATGCAAAATGTAAGCTTAGGCATCTCAAAAACAGGAAAATGCGGCAAATTTTCCGCTTACCCTGGAATGTTTTGAGGTGGCATTGAAGATTGAGGCAACGCTTGTAGCAAAAACGCTTGCAGCACTTACAATTAACGGCAGGCTTGGCCCGGTATGTTGTACTTACAACAATTGAGGAGCGTCCGGCTTAAGCAATTGATTGGGCATAAGACCACGCACCTTTCCCCATTGGCTCCCTTCTGCCATTAGCAGCCGCTCCACCTATGCAACATCAGTGGGTCGTATGGCTTTTTTTAAAAGCGTTACACATGTATTGATAGTTGGCTTTAACCCGCTCATTTTCAAATGGTTAAAGTGGTTAAGTGCGGTATCAAAATCAGATGACCTTGATATTAAAGTGTTGTACGTAACAATGTTCTTTTCTACGTTTTCATCTTGCATACGCTTCAAAATACTGGTGCTTTCAGTATCGTTTTTCGATAAGCTAAGCAGTGCATTATAGGTTTGGGTATTTGGTTTTACCTGATAGTCGTGCATCAATTTGATTACATTTTTACCCTGCTCGACGTTTTTGCAAAAACTAATAAAACCATTGAGGGTATAGGTGTTTGGACTCAGTTTTTTTTCTAAAAGAGCTTTAAGATAGAAATTTGCTGTTTCTGCATTGTCCGAAAGGCTAATTAAATTGTTGAAAGTGGTGGTGGTATAGGCTACTTGGTCGGCTTTGTAAAACGCCAGCACACGGTTAGCTTCGGCAATCGTGTTGCAAAGCTGAAGGTGGGCGTTCATAATGTCGGGGGTTGGCTTGTAAGAATGGTTCTTGTAGTCGCTGCTAATTTTATGGGCAATTTCCAAACCACGTTTTGTGTCAAATAGCTTTTGCTTTATAGAGGTTTTTAGGCCCAGCAAGTCTTCGCGCCATTGTAAAATACGCTTCTCGTTATCGTCGTTTTTCATTTTAATAGTTTCGTTTGGGGCAATATAATAACCAACTTACGTAAAAGAAGCAATCATTTCGTCGCAGGCCTCGTAAGCATGGGCCAAATAGCGGTTGCGGTGCAGGCTGCCCTGTCCGCTAAAGCCTGTGGCGTCTTGCTTTAGGTTTTCCAGCCAGTGTTTT
>RDXD01000440.1 GCA_004292575.1 Bacteroidota bacterium | reverse complement strand
CGAGCAGGTCGGCCCGCGCGAGCGAGCCACCTACGAGTACCTCGGCGCGATGCTGGCGGCCCTGCGCGCGCTCGGCTGTACCGCGCTCGGCCCGTTCAAGGATCAGAAAGCGTTTGATGAAGCCTTTGCCGGGGTGGGGGACCTGGTGGTGGACTGTACCGAAGTCCCGATCCAGCGGCCAATGGACAACGATTACCAGGGGTTTGTGTATTCCGGCAAGAAAAAAACGCACACCGTGAAGCTGTTGGTCGTCGCCACGCTGCTTGGCCAGGTGCTGTACAGCGGGCTTTGGTGGAAC
The DNA here is from genome assembly GCA_004292575.1 of Bacteroidota bacterium. Taxonomy (GTDB): domain Bacteria; phylum Bacteroidota; class Bacteroidia; order Chitinophagales; family Chitinophagaceae; genus Phnomibacter. Next base: position 21,815 of record RDXD01000440.1, on the reverse strand, counting down.
GGCAACAGGGCCGATGTCACGGTGTTCAGGCAAGAGCTGGGCAAATTTGACATGGGCGGGAGGCGGGTCCACATGGACCTGGGGTTCCATGGGCTTGAAGACGAAATTGCCAACGGGACAACCATCATCCCGCCCAAGAAACCGCAGAAAAAAAACCTCACAACAGAAGAGAAAAAGACACGAAAACCCTGCGCACAATTGCGTGTTGTGGTAGAAAATACAGTTAGGCTGGTATTGCGCACAAATGCCCAATACATCGGGGCCGCCTACTTCGGGGCCATGCGCCCCACCATCAAACCATACTATAGATAATGGCCCATACCGCGACACCAACTCTTCCACCATCCCTTCGCAAAGCCGATTGTAGTATTCTTGCCTGTTTTTGTCAAACTGTGTATTGCCGGTTACCTTAAAATCGTGAATGCCCCAATAGGAATTCCAGCGTATGCCAATATAAATGCCCGGCAGTACATCATACTTTCGGCAAGATTCTACAAATTCCTTAACAATATCGCCCTTGCCATCCCGCCATTTTACTGCCTTAAGGCAAAAAGGGTTTACATCACTTTGGTATAGGGCAAAACCGGTTTCGTGGGTAGCGGTTAATATGGCTATTTTACAACCACCGTCTTTAGCAGCCTTAATCCATTGGTCGGTATCTAGCTGTGTGGGATTAAAAATATTGTAATCCGATATCGGCGATATTCGGTTTTCTTGTTGGTTGTACTTTTTTTGGTCAAAAACATGCAGGTCGTAGCTAAAAAGGGCAACCTGTTCTGCCGACTGCCAGGTAAGCTGTGCTTTGGTAGGCAGTGGAATAGGTTGTGATGGTTGGGCAAAAAGGGCATGCCCCTGCAGCAATCCCATCATGATGGCAAAAATCGTCTTCATACACCAATATTATAAATCTTGCGGTTACAGCAGGTTTTTAAATTGATGTAACGCTCCTGCACCCATGCAAAGCGTACGAAAATTAACCCCTAATTCGTCTTAACCTTTATGCCCAAATTCCACATTACAAAACGCCATACATCAGAACGAAGGAAAGCCCTCGGGCAGCTTGCCTGCAACGCGGCTGCGGGCGCAGAAATACCGCCAAAACCATTGCCCTGCCAACCTTGGTGAAATCTTTGTTTGAATGTGCATGCCAACTCTGTTGGATTTACTGGTATGCAAAGCCAAAAGCCTGCTCTGTATGAACTACTAAAACGGTCATTCTTACGATGGGCATATTTAGGCTTGGGTGTTTACGTTTGTACCCAACCATTTTCACCTTTAATGAAATCAAAAAAAAGGCCGAATGCAAAGGAATTTCCGAAGCAGAGTTTACTGAACTAAAGCGCATCCGCTGTTGAGTCAACTGCATCATGATGCCGATAAAAGGGGCTATGTAATAGAAAGGTAGCCTCATCTTTAAAAGGCCATAGAGTGGTGTAACGGCTTCAAAAGAATTTTTAGAAATAGAAATCTTGGATCAGATGGCGTGTTGACAAGCTTAAAAAAAGTACAGTAGATGGAATGGATGGAATACTGCGCCCAATCGAGGCTTTGGGTAGCGAGTCGAAAAAAATATTAGGGTTTCGGATGTTCCTTCACGATAGGGCGGATTAACTTTATGGCTTGATTTTGGAGCGTGGAAACTGGCACGTTAACCAAAAATGATTTATCAGCAAAACTAACCCGCACCGTTGTAGGGAAATAGAAATCTTGCAGCAAATTGTGGCAGATAATATAAATCATGGTTTCACCGACCACCATATCCTTAAGTGTAATTTGAAAAGGGGCTTTGCCGGGCGCTTTATCCACCATTACCGCATCGCCATTCACTAGTACCGATATCTTGAAAAGGCGCTCTGCAATGGGGGATTCAAACTTCATCACCACTTCTTTTCCCTCTATTTCTATGCTGTCTATTAAATTGGTTTCACGAACCTCAAGTGCCGTTTCGGCAAACGCTTTAGGGTCGAAAATACTGCGTAGGCTTTCCTCTTTCAGCCTCCTGCTGGCTTCCTGTAACTCTTCGCCTGCGGTAAAAGACAGTGCGGTATCTACTCTGTTCAGGGTCAATCGGCCAATGGTCATACCGCCTTGGTCTAGTAGATTGCCAACTGCTTCCACGGCTTGGCCATCCGTTTTTAATCGAAGTTTAACCGTTGTAAAATAATAGCAGGTATTGGCATCAACCCCTGTTTCCTTTATCACCACTTTCATTTTCAAATTCAGGGTTTTGCCTTCGAGTTCTCCCTCTAGCACATTGTCGCACCCGGTTATCAGGTTATTGTCCAAATAACGGGTTCGCAGAATTCCTGTGTAACTGTCGCCGGAAACAATCAAATCCATTTGTGCACCAATGCTTGCCCCGTTCATCTTTAGTTGGCCAGTATAAAACCCGCCAATTTGCTGTGAAAGCCCCGCAAGTTGGCACCACAAAAGGGCTAAAATTATCATTACTCGCATTCCACAAAAATATAGCGGTTGGCAATCAACCGTGTATGCGGTATAATTTTAGGATATACTTAGTGGCGCTTACTAAGCCAAGGGCTAACTGCTGCTATGCCGGGTAAATGCTATACAGTTGCGCATGCCCTTGCCGCGCTGCTTCGCGCCGCAGTGGCTATTGGTTTTTGGTGTAAAGGCGTTCTTATTGTACTCATCATTTGCGTGGCGCAGGCCTGCATTGTGCATTTTGGTTCGCTGGTTCCGGGTTGCTGCAGATGGCTGTTTTGGAAAAGGCAGCAGCTTGCCAAAAGCCGGTTGGCACAGGTGATTTTTTCTTGCCCACTGTATAACACGGCCACATCAATTTTTTTGTATTGAATCAGTAGCCCTGTGCTGCCAGGCGCTAACTTTAAAAGGAGCGGGCCCACGATGCAAGTGCTAACCGCTGGCCATCAATTCGCCGCTGAGCGGTGCTGTCATCAAGCAGTGGAATAACTGCCGCAGGTGCCTAATTCAATAGACGCCGTTGGCAAAAAGCGGGGTAGGGTGCTTAGTTCGGGGTTATTAAGCCTGTGCCTACCCACAATCGGTAGATTCCGTTGACTCCGCTGTTTGTAAGCATTAAGCTAAACGCCGGGTACCAAGCTTTCAGGTTTGCATTCCATGTCAACCTTACCTTTGGCGCCATGCCTGCTCTTACTTTTCATTTGCAACACACCGATGCCCACAGCCAGGCCCGGGCTGGTAAAATTGTTACCGACCATGGTGAAATTTTGACGCCTATCTTTATGCCGGTAGGTACTGTAGGTTCGGTTAAAGCCGTATCGCAACAGCAACTGGCACTGGATGTGCGGGCCCAAATTATTTTGGGTAATACCTACCACTTGTATTTGCGTCCTGGTTTAGAGGTTTTGGAGGCCGCGGGGGGCCTACACAGTTTTAATGGTTGGCAGCGACCTATACTTACCGATAGTGGGGGTTACCAGGTGTTTAGTTTGGCGGGCACCCGAAAAATAACAGAAGAGGGCGTTACTTTCCAAAGTCATATCGACGGTAGTAAGCATTTGTTTACACCCGAGCGTGTCATTCAAATTCAGCGCAGCATTGGTGCCGATATTGTGATGGCTTTTGACGAATGCCCGCCCGGTGGCAGCCCTTATGCCTATGCACAAAAAAGCATGGAGCTGACCCACCGTTGGCTGCACCGCTGTTTTGAGGCTTTTGCTGCCACCCAAAACAAGTATGGCTATACCCAGAACCTGTTTCCCATAGTGCAGGGCGGTACGTTTAAAGATTTGCGCCAGCAGAGCTGCGAGGTGGTTGCCGGCATGGGAGCTACTGGTCATGCTATTGGGGGCCTTAGCGTGGGCGAGCCCGAGGCGGTGATGTACGACATTTGCCAATGGTGCTGCATGCACCTGCCTGCCCAAAAGCCAAGGTACCTTATGGGGGTGGGTACGCCTTGGAATATTTTAGAAAACATAAGTTTTGGGGTAGATATGTTTGACTGTGTTATGCCCACCCGCAATGGCCGCAATGCCATGCTTTTCACCAGCAAAGGGGTCATCAACATCGACAATAAAAAATGGGAAAAAGACTTTTCGCCGCTCGACGATGGCATACCCTGCGAGGCAAGCAACTACTATACCAAAGCCTATTTGCGCCACCTGTTTAAATCTGGCGAATTGTTGGCACTTCAGCTGGCGAGTGTTCACAATTTGGCATTTTACCTATATTTGGTAAACGAAGCGCGCCAGAAAATTATAGCGGGTACTTTTGAGGCCTGGAAAAATGAGCAAATTCCCATTTTGAAAACCAGGCTTTAACACCACCGCTTGCTTGACCATTTGAAACGAAAAGCTTGCTAATGACTTGGGTTGTACTAATCCCTGCCGATAGCGCATTATGGAAACTAGCAAGGAGTCCTAATTTCAGCCGCTCATCAAACCGTTTATTTAAAACAAGAAGTATGAAAACAGTTGCCGATATTCTGTTAACCAAGCCTAAACCTTACAACGTAATTGCACCCGACGCGTTGGTTATTGATGCGCTCCACATGCTAAAAGATACCAACCTAAGCTATGTGATTGTAATGGCGGGCAGCGAGTTTTGCGGTATTTTTAGCGAACGCGACTACAGCCGTAACGTGGCGCTGAAAGGCCGAAGCAGCGCCAACTGCCTTGTAAGGGATGCTATGACCGATGATATGCCTTTTGCCGCCCTGGCCGATTCGGTGGAAAAATGTATCTATCTCATTTTAGATTTCAAAACACGGTATTTGCCTGTGGTTGACGATGGTGCTTTTGAAGGCGTCATTACCATGCACGATATTCTGCGTATTATTCTTAGCAACAAAGAGTTGGTTTTTGATAACGACTTGGCCGAACGCATGCTGGAATCGGAAGGGAAAATTTATTAGGCCAAAGGGGAACTGCGGACGTTTATTTTATGATGACGTCTTTAATCACACGGCTTCCCATGGTTTCGTTCACCCGTTCCACAATTTTTTCGCGCTGGTAGCTTAGCTCTTGCCGCAGTGGCCCCACATCGGTAAAAATGAACAGCGTTTGATTGATATTTTCAATCTTTTTGGTGTATTTGGCCACTGTTTTGCCCATGATGGTTTCCCATGCATCGGTAATTTGGAGGGCTTGAAGGCCATTTTGTATTTTGCTTTTGCTTAAAAATGCTTTAAGCGCCTCGCCCATATTCATTTCGCTCATAGTACACCATCAATAGGCCCCAAATTTACGACACACAGCCGCGCTTCGCATTTTTTATTTGCCCTAAACCAACATTTGCCTTAGTTTGGCTGCATGCTAAAAGTGGGCATTACAGGCGGTATTGGTTCGGGCAAAAGCACGGTGGCGCGCATGTTTACCTTGTTGGGTGTACCGGTTTACAATGCCGATGATGCCGCTAAAAGCCTCATGAACACCGACCCTGGTATAAAAGCTGCCCTTGTGGCCGAGTTTGGCCCCCAAACTTATACAGCGGCTGGTCTTAACCGCGTTTTTTTGGCCGAAACGGTGTTTGGCAACGCCGCCGCTCTAACCATGCTTAACAGTATTGTGCACCCCGCAGTGGTGGCCCATGCAGTACAGTGGATGGCCCAGCAGCAGGGTCCTTATGCGCTTAAAGAGGCCGCACTAATGTTTGAAAGCGGTAGCCAGGCAGATTTAGATGTGGTAATTGGGGTGTATGCGCCCGAATCGCTGCGCATTGCACGAGCCATGAACCGCGATGGCGCGTCCCGTGAAACCGTTGTAAGTCGCCTAAGCAAGCAGCTGGACGAGTCCATAAAAATGAAGCTCTGCGATTTGGTTATTGCCAACACCGACCGTGAACTGGTGATACCGCAGGTGCTTTACATCCACCAACTTTTGTTGCAAAAAGCGGATGCTGCAAAAAGTCCAGCAGCAGGGTAGCGCATCAAGGTAGCGGCACCCGGGTAACATACAAATCGTAACGTTGGCCCAAACCAATTAAGAAGTGCGGGCTGTATAGTGTTCCAAAAAACGGTTTGTTGCCGTTCGAAGCATCACCATGTAGTGCTTATTGCGGCATCAGCACCACTTTAGATGCATACCATTTCCGCATGGAGTCCAGCTTGTAAGTGGTATCGGCTATGCGGCTGTTGACAACTACATACAGCTTATACACACCGGGCGTGCTTACAGAGTCTAAATTGGCGGGGTTAGCAGTTTTGTTGTAAAAGCTAAATCCTTTCAGCGCGGCGGAGCTGCTGCTGTAGGTTCTAAAATAGGCCTTCCAAGCAAGCACCGCGTTGGTGTCAGCGATGGCCGCAGCAGGAGCAATGGTGGTTGGTGTGGTAGTAGGCGTGGCTGTTTGCCCCAGAATTGTATCTATGGGTGCCGTGGTTGTATTGTTTTGGGTGGTTGAAGGCAACGTGCTATCATCGGCTGCTACTGTTTGGGGTTTAGCACTCTGCCAGCGGCTAAGTGCAAACCACAGTATAGCCAGCAGCACTATTCCCGCAGCTGCACCTACTAAAATGCGCTTGGTGGCGGCCGTAATGCGAGGCTCCTGAGCATCGGTCTTGTGCCAGTTTTGTGGTTCTACCTCGCGCTCTTTTAGCCTACCGGGCTTAGGCAAATTGTCCGCATATGGCACAATAAAACAGCCCGGGTGAAGTACTAATGTACCGTTGCTTTGCTTTACAATGCTTCCCAAGCCATCTATTTCGTAGGCGTTTCCAATGTTTAGCATTTGGCGCGCCAGTTGCAAGCTGCTGTCGATATCGCTTTTGGCCAAGGATCCTATTTTGCCCCGCTCAGTGCCGTAAAAAGCAATAAATCCGTCGTCGTGGTCGGCCTTGGGATTATATTCCAGCGTCAATTGCTCAATGGGTGTTTGTCTGTTTTTACTGATGTATTCATTGTCGGGCACCTCGCTTTTAAGCGTAATGGTGCCTATTCCATACAGTGTTACCTTCTTGGCTTGGTACAAATACTTTACTAAAACCTGTTCAAAAGTCACGGGTAAATTTTTTTATAAATAATGCACAAAGTAACAGAGAATAAGGCTATCGGCACCACATGGTTTTTTGCCAACCGTTGTGCAGGTGCTACCAATTTTTTCGTGTGCCCAAAGTAAAATGTCTTAAAAAGTTAATAATCACCGTTCTTTTTTGCAGCATCAATACATTTGCATGCATGCAAGCCCCGCTTACGCCAAAAGAAGAGGCGTTTTTAAATTACTGGTCCACCAACCGATTGCGCAAAAAACGCGTATGGTACCAACTGCTGGTGGGTTTGCCATTGGGTTTGCTTTTTGGCGTGGTTATTATGGTTAATTTCTACAGTGGCTGGTACAAACGTGCCGATATGATGGTAAATAACCAGCGGTTTAACCCCGTGGTGCTTTACATTGCCGTTATAGCCATAGCGGTGTTTATGGCCGTGTTTTCAAAAAAATTTCAATGGGATCAGTACGAGCAGCGCTACCGCGAGCTTTTGTTTAGGCAGCAAAAAAACGAGAACGATGCAGCAAATGCACCAACCAATCAGTCCAATATAAAACCAGAATAATGAAATTGAAATTCCGCTTAGTATGGGTCCTTGCAATGGGGCTAGCGTTATCGGCTTGTGAAAAGGAAACAGGCTGCAAAAATGTGGCACCGGCCGACGAAGAAACGGTGTTGAGAAACTACATTTCGAGCAAGGGCTACACCGCCGAAAAGCACAGTTCTGGACTGCTGTACCAGATTATAAACCCCGGTACAGGAGCCAAGCCTACCATTAATAGTCAGGTGTTTGTGTCTTACCGGCTGCTAAAGCTGGACGATACACAGTTAGAGCTGGTGGTAAATCCTGCAACAACTGGCTTTGGCCTAAATAGCTTGGTAGAAGCTTGGAAAATTGGGATGCCATTGATTGCAGCTGGCGGCAGCATTAGGTTGTTTTGCCCAAGCAGTCTGGCATACGGCTGTCAGGGTAGTCCCCCCAATATTCCGGCCAATACCCCCTTGTTTTTCGAAATTTCATTGGCCAGCTTTCGTTAGTTAGCTGTTAATCCACAGGGTGGTAACAAAGGCCCGGACTGGTGTGGCGGTTTAGTTTGGTGTGCCTGTTTTTTGGCCTGCCGCCCACTTCAAACTATGCCAGCAAAGGGCGTTTTCCGGTTTGCGTGGCGCTTGCTGTAATTTGGTTCAGTAGTATTACTCGAAAAAAAACTATTTTGCTGCTTCAATAAAGATGGCACACCAAGCAATTTCGGTTTTCGATATGTTTAAGATAGGTGTGGGGCCAAGCAGCAGCCACACCTTGGGGCCTTGGCGTGCGGCACAACTGTTTGTGGCACGCTTAAAAAGTTTAGAGCTGCTGGAGCGTGTAATGCGGGTTGAGGTTATGCTCTATGGCTCTTTGGCCAAAACTGGCAAAGGGCATGGCACCGATACCGCCGTCATACTCGGGCTCGAAAACCACGACCCCGTTACCATTGATGTAGGTGAAATTCACACTAGGGTCCAAACAATTAGGCAACAGCAGCATCTGTTGCTGGGAGGGCAGCACCGGGTGACTTTTGATCCGCAGGAGGCCATCCAGTTTTTGGTGCACGATGCCCTTCCTTTTCATCCCAACGCACTCACTTTTGCCGCCGAAACAGTTACAGGACAAAGCATTGCCGAAACCTACTACAGCGTAGGCGGTGGTTTTGTGGTGCAGGAGCCCGCTGCACAAGACCCCGCTCAGCAAGCCGCACAAAGCAATGCTGCTCAGCCCGTGGTGCTGCCTTTTCCCATTACAAACGCCAACGATTTGCTGCATTGGTGTATGAAAGGCTTATCTATCTATGAGGTGGTTCTCGAAAACGAAGCGGCTTGGCGACCCGAAGCCGATACCCTGCGCCAGCTCTCACAAATTTGGGAGGTCATGCGCCAAAGTATTTATCGTGGTTGTCATACTGGCGGTTATTTGCCAGGAGGGCTAAATGTAAAACGGCGCGCCTTCGATCTTAACAAAAAGCTGGTGGACAATCGTCCCTATAAAAATATTGATGAATGGCTGCTTGTGCTGCGCACGGGTGGCACTGGCTTTGCCTACATTCTAGACTGTGTAAGCTGTTTTGCACTGGCTGTAAATGAAGAAAATGCCAATTTTGGCCGCGTGGTTACCGCGCCCACAAACGGTGCAGCGGGCGTTATTCCTGCTGTGCTGATGTATTATGTGGTGTTTGGGGGTGGCCATGCTGTACACATGATAAATCGCTTTTTGCTAACTGCCGCCGAGGTAGGTAGCATTTTTAAGAAAGGGGCCACCATTAGTGCGGCCATGGGAGGTTGCCAGGCTGAAATTGGGGTAAGCAGCGCCATGGCAGCAGCAGCCTTAACCGAGTGCTTGGGTGGTACTCAGCGTCAGGCCATTATGGCTGCGGAAATTGCCATGGAACACCATCTTGGCCTTACTTGCGACCCAATTGGCGGGCTAGTACAAGTACCTTGCATAGAGCGAAATACCATGGGCGCCATTAAGGCCATTACCGCCAGCCAACTTGCACTGCAGAGCACCCCCGACTTTGGCATTGTAAGCCTCGATAAAGTAATTGCAACCATGTGGAACACCGCCCTTGATATGAACAGCAAATACAAAGAAACCTCCGATGGCGGGCTTGCCTTACAAGTGCCAATAAGCCTGGCAGATTGTTAGCTTGGCCAGGCAGGCTGAAGCCTTTAGAGGGTTCCAAAAAAAAGCCCAATTGGTCGGTTTGACTTCTTGGGCTTTTTTTGTTGACTTAGCTTAACGGCTTCTACCATCGCTTATTTTTTATCATCTTCCTCGCCATTTTCATCTTCCTCCTCATCGTCGTCGTCGTTCCACAAATCTACCAACTCATCGTCATCGTCCCACTCATCATCATCGTCATCGTCATCGTCTTCAAACAAACTTTCGAAAATAACGGCCTGTTCATCGGTCAGGGTTTCCAAAATTTCAAAAATGGTATCCTCTTTGCGGTACCAACTCATGGTCTGGTCATCGTCTTGGTATTCTACCAGCACGCACTTGCTGGTTACCATTGGCACATAAACCAATTCAATGCCGGCATGCTCGTTCTCCTGAATTAGGTGATACATGGCCGGGCTGAGGTCGTTGTAAGTAGGCATATTATAATATTTGAAGCAAGTTGTAACTTTTTACGCGTTTTGCGCTGCTTTTCCTGTTGTTTTTTCGTCAATTTTTCACAAAGCGGTTATCATAGTCGGCTTGCTGCCTCAGTTTTCCTTTTTTAGTCCTGCTCCGTTGAGCGTAAACCCATGGTTACAGTTGCTTTTTTGCACATTTTATACCCGTTATGCACATTCGGTTTTGACCTCTATGGTTTTGGGGCTATGTTTGCACGACCTCTTAAATTTCCCCTTAGGTCAATATTGGTTCACTTGTAAAGCCTTTGGTTTTAGCCTGCAAATCGAATTGTTTTCCGTTTGCAAGTTGTTGATATCAAAGGACTTACCTATATTTTTTTATGACAAAGTACATTTTCGTTACCGGTGGCGTAACCTCATCGTTGGGCAAGGGCATTATTGCTGCTAGTTTGGCCAAGCTTTTGCAGGCGCGTGGCCTTAGTGTTACCATTCAAAAATTTGACCCTTATATCAACGTTGACCCCGGCACCCTGAACCCTTATGAACATGGCGAGTGCTTTGTAACCGAAGATGGTGCTGAAACCGACCTTGATCTTGGGCACTATGAACGTTTTTTAAACATTTTTACCAGCCAACAAAACAATGTTACTACCGGTAGAATATATCAGACGGTAATAAATAAGGAGCGAGCCGGCGATTATTTGGGCAAGACCGTTCAGGTAGTGCCGCATATAACCGACGAAATAAAGCGCCGCATGCTTAGCCTTGGTAAAGACAACCGCTACGATATTGTAATTACCGAGATTGGCGGTACCGTGGGCGACATCGAAAGCCTACCGTTTGTAGAAGCCGTGCGGCAGCTTCAGTGGGATTTGCCCGAAGAAAATTGCCTTGTGGTCCACCTTACGCTTATTCCCTATTTGCGGGCTGCCAAAGAGCTTAAAACAAAACCCACCCAGCACAGCGTAAAAATGCTGAGTCAGGAAGGTGTGCACCCCGACATTATTGTGTGCCGTACCGAAAAACCATTAAACTATGAAATACGCAGAAAGATAGCCCAGTTTTGCAATGTGAAAACTGAGGCCGTTATTGAAGCTGCCGATGCACCCACCATTTACGAAGTGCCATTGCTGATGGTTCGCGAAAAACTAGACTTGATTTGTTTACAAAAATTAAACATCACCAACTACCGCGAGCCCGAGTTGGGTTATTGGAAAGAGTTTCTTGACCGCATAAAGTATCCGCGAACAAGCGTTACGGTTGGGCTAATTGGCAAGTACGTGGAATTGCAGGATGCCTATAAGTCTATTTTGGAAGCCTTTGTGCATGCAGGCAGCGTAAACGAATGCAAGGTGAATGTGGTAAACGTGCACAGCGAACACATCACCGTTGATAATGCACACGAAAAGCTAGGCCACCTCGACGGTCTTTTGGTGGCACCCGGATTTGGCGTTCGCGGCATTGAAGGAAAAATTGTGGCCATTCAGTATGCCCGCGAGGTAGGACTGCCTTTTTTTGGCATTTGCCTGGGTATGCAAATGGCGGTAATTGAGTATGCTAGAAATGTGCTGGGTTTAAAACATGCTCACAGTACCGAAATGGACAAATCCACCGTAGATCCGGTGATAGATATGATGGAGGAGCAAAAGAAGGTAACCAAGCTGGGTGCTACCATGCGGCTGGGTGCTTACCCTTGCGCCATTGCACCCAACACCTTGGCGCATCGTATTTACAAGGCCGATCTCATTAGCGAGCGCCATCGGCACCGTTGGGAGTTTAACAACAGCTACCGCGAAGCTTTTGAGCGTGCAGGCTTAAAGGTGAGCGGGGTTAATCCTGAAACCGACCTTGTGGAAATCGTAGAGCTTGCCGACCACCCCTTTTTTATTGGGGTACAATACCATCCCGAGCTTAAAAGTACCGTAGAACGCCCGGCCCCTTTGTTTGTGCATTTTATTGATGCGGCCCGCCAGTATTCCGAAAAGCGGAGCCTGCAAAAGGTAATGGGAACTGCTGAAGGTGAAATGGCATAGTGCGGCCTGGCTCAATTAAATAACGCTGTCGGCCACATGTAAAGCATCTATGCGGGACCTTTTTAGGCTGTTCATTCAGCTGCTTTGTGGCCAAATGGGGCATTTAAAAGGGTTGTGCAGCAGCACAAAAGCTAATGCAATAAGGCAATGCCCCAGCCCCCTACCTTTGCCGCTCAAAAAACAATTTGTACACCATGGGTTTTGATCGAAACACCATCACCGGCTTTGTATTACTCGGTTTATTATTTGTAGGATATTTCTATTATGTAAAAACTGGTCAAAACGCCCTTAACGCCGAAAAGAAGCGCTTTGCCGACAGCGTGGCTTTAACAAAGCCAAAGGTGGACACCGCAAGACTTAAGGCGGACAGCATGCGCCTGACCCAATTGCGCGACAGTGTAAGCGCCGGCGATTTTGAACAGGCGGCAAAGGGAACCGAAGAGGTAACGATGGTTGAAAACAACCTTGCAAAATACAGCTTCAGCAATAAGGGCGGTTGGTTGCAAAAAATAGAATTGAAGAAATACAAGGGGCCCGATAGCCAGTTGGTACGTATGAACGATGATGTTGCAGCCAGTTTTGGATATGCCATCAATACGACCGCCGGACAAAGCACCGAAACCCACAAGCTTTTTTTTAATCCTGCCGTAGTGGCCAAAACGCCCGCGGGAGAGCAAACCATCAGCTATCAGGTGGTTGGCCCCAATGGCAAAATCATTACACACGCTTTTGTAATAAAGCCCGACGACTACATGGTGGATGCCACCATTGATTTGGCTGGTGCCGACCAACTGCTATCGAAGCAAAGTTTGAACCTAAGGTGGCAAACCATTGCCAACAGGCAGCAGGCCGATGTGGAATACGAAAAAAGCCAAAGCCGATTGGTGTATAACACCGATAATGAATTTGACTACAACAGTGCCGTACAACCCATAAACGAAACGCTAGATAAGCCCACGCAATGGGTAGGCTTCAAGCAGCAGTTTTTTAACAGCACCTTACTTTATGCCAAAGGCTTCAGCACCGTGCAGGCCGAAGTGGCCCCGGCAGTTGACACGGTAAAAACCCATGTGGCTGCGCTTATGGTAAATGCACGCGTGCAGGTGCCTGCCGGCAATAGGGTAAGCATACCGCTGCAGCTGTTTTATGGCCCCAACGATTACTACGTACTAAAAAAGTACAACAACAACATGCAGAGCATTGTGGATTTGGGAAGTGGCATGTTTGCGTTTGTTAAATATCTTAACATGTGGCTTATTTTGCCGGTGTTTGAGTTTTTGACCCGTATGATTGGCAGCGCGTCTATGGGTTGGGCCATTTTGTTGCTTACCATCATCATTAGGCTTTTAATAGCTCCGCTTACTTACTCCAGCTATCTCAGCGGTGCAAAAATGAAAGCTTTACGGCCCGAACTTGATGCCATGAAAGCCCGTGTAGGCAACGACCAGCAGGCCCAAAGCATGGAGCAAATGAAGCTTTTTCGAGAAGCAGGCGTCAATCCCTTGGGCGGCTGTATTCCTGCGCTCTTTCAAATACCTATATTTTTTGCGCTCTTTAGCTTTTTCAACAGCAATATTGACCTGCGTGGCGAGTCCTTTTTGTGGGCTACCGATCTGAGCAGCTACGACTCCATATTCAATTTTGGATTCACGATACCTTGGTATGGCAATCACATCAGCCTGTTCACCATTACGGCCTGCCTCACCAGTTTTGCCATTAGCATGTACACCATGAGTTCCACCCCCGATACCGGCAACCCGGTAATGAAGTACATGCCTTATATTTTTCCATTCATGATGTTGTTCTTTTTTAACAAGCTTCCATCGGCACTTACTTGGTACTACACGGTAAGTAATGCCATTACCCTTGCCCTGCAATTTGTTATTCAAAACTACATTATCGACCACGACAAAGTGCTGGCGCAAATAAAGGCCAATAAGTTAAAGCCCAAAACAAAGTCGAAATGGCAAGAAAAATTGGAATCTATGCAAGCCACGCAGCAAACCGTGGCTCAGACCAAGAAGAAGCAGTAGGCCTGCCTGTAAATTTTTCATAAAGTAGTTGCCGTCAGGTGCTAATGGGCTAACTTTCGCACAATCGAGGCTGCCTGTCAACATATAGGCATGCTTTTTAGTATTAAATACTGGTTGTAAAAACGGCAGCTTCAAACGCATGAAAACAATAAGCAGGGCAAAAAATATTGAGCGAGGGCAGCGTGGTATATCAAATAACGGTACAAACCAAAAAGGCCGAGACCAGCCTTGCCGATGCTTTTGATGGCGCAAGGCAAACAGTGTGGTTTAAGGGTAGCGATGTGCGGATTGACTTTGGTAGCCTTATGCTAAAGCAGATTACGCTTTTTGACGATGCAACTGCCTCGGCCGTAGTGCTAAAGGAAGTGGGCAAAGAAAAGTATATGATGATGCTAAACGCAGCACAGTGGCAGCATTATAATCGCAAGTACGATGGGCTTTCTTACACCTATGGCAATGAAGAAAAAACCATTGCGGGCTACGTGTGCAAGCAGGTTACTGCTACGCTAAAAGACGGAAGTACGATGTCGATTTTTTATACCCCCGATGTACAGCCGTTGACCCGCCAGTACGATTATGCATTTAGAAACCTACCGGGCTTGGCACTTATGTACGAGGTAAACACAAGCGGGATTACACTTAACTATACAGCCACATCGGTTAGCTTTTTAGCCGTAAATGGGGCCAATTTCGATTTGCCAAAATCGGGATACAAAATACTGACCTACAAACCATAAAAAAACCTCCCAATGGGAGGCTTCTGACTATGGCAAAATAACTTAAAGATGGTTGGCTCGTCTAAAACTTTCCTTTCTCGGGAACTTTAAACCTTGGCAGCGGTACTTGTACCACGTGCTTGTAAGGATATATAAAGGTAACATTGCCTCGTTGGTAAGTAACAACCGATTGAAGAATGGTCTGTTGGGGAGATTTTTCAACAATACTAAAACTCCCCTTGTAAGAAAAACCAGGGCGAAGCGTAAAAGAAGACATATAAGGACTCTTCAACTCAAAGCCATTAAACTTCAGCACGTAGCCTTTTTTATCTTTCGCATCACCTTTGGCTGCATACACGTTAGTGGAGCAAAGCATACCGAGGCTAACGAGAGCAGCGGCACAAAATGTTGATATTGTTTTTGTATATTTCAAAGTCGGTGACAAAGTAATGATAATAATCTTGTTTTAACAAAAGTAAAACACAAAAGTTTTGAAAATATTGTTTGGGTGGAAAAAATAAGAAGAACTTTTTATATATCGGCGTCAAAAACCCTTAATTTTAACAAACCTCAAAATACATGAGCAACTTTTCAAACCGGCGCGAACGCGAAGAAATGCAGCAGTTGTTAAAAATGTACCAGGGGCTGCGCAATGGACGCCATCAAGGTTTTTTGGAAGAAGAAGAATTTGAGCGCATCATAGATTATTTTGACGATAAGGACGAGCTCAAACAAGCTTTGGAAGCGGCAGAAACGGGATTGTATCAGTTTCCGTCATCGCCAGTTCTGATGTTAAAAAAGGCCGATTTGTTGCTGTGTTGCAAGCAATACGACGAGGCGCTTAGCCTCATAGAACAGGCAGAACCGTTTTGTCCCGGCGATCCTACCACTTTGGTACTTAAGACCGACGCGTATTTGGCCCTTGAAATGCCCGACGATGCTGGGGCCTTGCTTGAGCGCGCCGTTAGCGAGTTTGAGGGCGATGAGAAACTTGAGTTGCTGTTTGATTTATGCGAGGTTTACGACGACTATGAAGACTTTGAGCGTGTATTTGATTGTTTGGTGCACATCCTTCACGAGGATCCCTGCAATGAAGAGGCGCTTCTGAAAATTTGTTTTTGGGCCGACCAGACAGGCCGCTGTGAAGAAAGCATTAAGCTGCATCAGCGCATAATTGAAGACTTTCCCTTTTGTGAACTGGCGTGGTTTAACCTGGCCACCGCATTTCAAGGCTTAAAACTTTACGAAAAAGCAATTGATGCCTACCAGTTTGCCCTGGCCATAGATGAGAAATTAGACATTGCGTACCGCAACATGGGCGATGCGCACATACGACTACGGCAATATCGCCTCGCCATCGAAAACCTTGAGAAAGTTTTGGAATTGGGTAGGCCCGAAGATGTGATTCATGAAGCCATTGGCCACTGCTACCACAAACTGGAAGATTATGTATCTGCTAGGCTTCACTATCGCAAAGCAAGCCAGCTAAACAGCACCGACAGCCGCATTTACTACAAAATAGCGGTTACTTACTGCAAAGAACAACGTTGGGAGCAAGCCATAAAACCGTTGGAGCAAGCCATGCGCATGCACCGCTTGCAGCCCGAATACAACCTGTTAATGGGGGAGTGCAAAATGGAGCAAGGCAAGTTGAAAGAAGCCATTCAGTTTTTTAGCAATGTGGTACGGGTGAGGCCCAAAAATGTGGCGGGCAGGCAGGCGCTCATCTGCTGCCTCATAAAAGCCGAATTTTACCATGATGCGCTTGAGCAAGCCCAGCATGCCTTGCAAGCCACCAATGGCAAAGCGTTGTTTGAATTTTACGCAGCTGCCGCCAGTTTTCTCCTTGGGCAAAGCAAGCAAGCGCTCCTATACCTCGACGGCGGCTTAAAGAAGAATCAAAAAGATTTTCGAAAAATACTCAGTTTAGTGCCCGGTCTGTTGCATAAGCAACCCGTTTTAGACATCATTAATAAGCACATCAAGTTAAAAAAGCAGGGTGGGGGTCTGCGTTCGCAGCAGCGCCCGGGCCGCAGCTAATGCATCAATGCACAATAAGGCTATATTTGCTGCCTTTCATAACAAACAGATATCGCGTGAATTTTAACTTGTCGCAAATTCCCGACCGGAACGTAAAACCCCGGACAAATGGCATCACCATGGTGATGGACAAAGGCCTTAGCCTTGAAGAAGCCCGCAATTTTGTGAGTGTTAGCCTACCCCACATCGACGTTATAAAGCTGGGTTTTGGCACATCCTTCGTTACGCCTAACCTGCGCCAGAAAATTGAGCTTTACCAAAGTTTTGGTTTGCCGGTGTATTTTGGAGGCACGCTGTTTGAAGCTTTTTTAATAAGAAACCAGTTTGAAGATTACCTGGCTGTATGCAAAGATTACGGCATCACTTGGATGGAAGTAAGCGACGGCAGCATTACCATTCCACATGCGGAAAAATGCGGATACATTGAAAAAATGACCAAATACGGCGTAGTGCTTAGCGAAGTAGGTAGTAAAGATGCCGCGCACATTATTCCCCCGTACAAGTGGATTGAGTTGATGCAGGCCGAACTAAACAGCGGCAGTACCTATGTAATTGCCGAAGCCCGCGAGGCTGGCAACGTGGGTATCTACCGTGGCAGTGGCGAGGTAAGGGAGGGCTTGGTACAGGAAATTCTAACCCAAATTCCGGGTGAGAAAATTTTGTGGGAAGCGCCCCAAAAAGCCCAGCAACTTTACTTTCTTGAATTGTTGGGATGCAACGTAAACCTGGGCAATATTGCGCCATCCGAGGTTATTCCACTCGAAACCATGCGTATTGGCTTGCGGGGAGACACTTTTCACCTCTATTTGTCGAAAGACGAAGCTTAGACCATAATGGCAGAGAAAGTATTTGGTCTAATCGGGTATCCGCTGGGTCACTCCTTTTCACAGCAATATTTCCAAAAGAAATTTCAAGAGGAGCAAATCAGCAATTGTGCCTACCATTTGTTTCCGCTTACCAGCATCGGCCAACTGCCCCAACTTTTGCATCAGCAGCCAAACTTGGTGGGCTTAAATGTCACTATTCCTTACAAGCAAGCCGTTATACCTTTTCTGCACCACACCAACCAGCTGCCCTTTGGTGCCTGCAACTGTATTGCAGTAAGAAATGGTCAATTGCACGGTTATAACACCGATTATGTTGGTTTTGAAGCGAGTTTTAGCATGCATTTGAAGCCTTGGCATACCCATGCGCTGGTGCTGGGAAATGGGGGTGCCACCTTGGCAGTTCTGCACGTGCTAAACCGTCTTGGTATCCCTTATACAGTGGTTAGCAGGCAAATGCACCAAGGCACCAGCATTACATACGCACAGCTTACGCCTCAACTGGTGGCGGGTCATCACATCATCATTAATTGTACCCCCTTGGGCACTTTTCCTAATGTTAACGAGGCCCCCAACATACCTTACGAAGCCATTGGTCCCAAGCATTATTTGTACGATTTGGTGTACAATCCCAGCCAAACAAAATTTTTACTACAAGGCAAGGAGGCGGGGGCTACCGTAGAAAACGGGGCCAATATGCTCAGCATTCAAGCCAATGAGGCCTGGAAAATTTGGACAACATAAGCACGCAAAACGTTACTGTACTTTTTGATTGTTGGCCAAAAAGGTAGCCAGCTCAAGCGGGTCGGCAAAGTTTCCCAAAGGCGGACACGTAATTTGGTTTTGCACCAGCTGTATCCATCTGCTCCACTCATTTTGCAGTAACCGTATGGGCATTAAATAACAGGGCAGCGGTTGTTTTTCGTTTAAAGTTGAAGTGGCCAGCAGTGCCAATTTTTTAGATACCACCATCAGCGAATTGCTGTCCGCCGCTACGATTAGATACCCGTTTTCCCAGGCGTTACTTTGCTGGTCTTTTAGGGCCGTCTCGCGTTTTTCAGCAGATAGGGGCACGGATACCGATGCGCCGTTTCTACTGGATGGTTCTTGTGCACCCGGCTGAGGTTCAACTTTAAAAAACTTTACGGCAAAAAAAATGCCTACAGCAAGCAAGGCCGCTGCAAGGCTCCAAAATGTAGCCTGTTTTGGCGAATGGCGTTGGTTGGGTAACATAATTCGATTTATTTTTTAGGCGCTGAGCAAAAGGCCTGAGGCTGATTGGGGTTGCGTTAAGTTTTTTGCAATTGCAAAGTGTAAGGCCGCCTAAAAACCAAACCCCTGTGCAAGATACACCGCAGCTGCTTAAACTAGACTGCTGCTTTGGCTTGGGGCCGCTGTAGAGTTCAAATTTTTGCCAAACAAAGCGGACCGAATTGAACCTTGGCCGATGCCTAGCCCCGTTTTACTTGGCCATGCCAGAGGAGGTTTGGGGTGCGCTTACTCCTGGTGCTGGTAAAAGTTTGTGTTGGCAGTTAGCTTAGCTTTTTTGCAAAAAACGGAGTAGCTTTTCAAAGGCCAACCCGCGGTGGCTGATGGCTTTTTTTTCGTCTAGGCTCATTTGCGCAAAGCTCCTGGTGTGGCCCTGCGGCAAAAAAATAGGATCGTACCCAAATCCGCCGTCGCCTTGTTTTTGCGCCAGTATGCTGCCTTTGCACACACCTTCAAAAAGATGGCGTTCACCTTGCACGGTCATCAAAGCAATGATGGTTTTAAACTGCGCCTGCCGGTTGGTTTTGTTTTGCATACAAAGCAGTAATTTATCCATGTTTTGGTCCGCCGAAGCATGCTCCCCGGCAAAGCGTGCCGTTTTTACCCCTGGCTGCCCGGCCATGGCTTCCACCTCCAGCCCCGTGTCTTCGGCAAAGCAGGTTGTGCCTGTGCGCTCAAAAATAACGCGACATTTTTCTACGGCGTTTTCTTCTAGCGTGTCAAATGGCTCAGGAATATCGATGTCGATTCCCGCTTCTTTTAAAGACAGTATTTGAAAGCTATGGCCAAACAAGTGCTTCATTTCTAATACTTTATGAGCATTGTTGGTAGCAAAAATGAGCGGTACTGTGGTGAGCATGATGGGCGAGTAAGGGCTATTGGTGTTTTTTTTGAAAAAGCTGTTGAAGTGCTTGCCACAGCTGTGTTTTTAGCGCTGTTACCTGGGGCGAAGTGCCCAAAAAATGGTGAATGGATGGGGCAAACAGCCAGCCACAGTTATGCCAAGTGGTTATTTGAAACTGAGGCACCACCATGGGTACCTGTAAAACCGATGCCTCTACCCCAAATGCGATTAAGCATTGCGGCGCTTGTTCGTTTAGAAAAAATGGAAACTTTGCTTCTTGCCGTTCCACGTTTACAATGGCCACATCGGCTAGGCTCAGTTTTACGGCGGCTAAAATCTTATTTAAAAACTCCAGTTCATTTTCGGCAATGTGTACAGCACCGGGCTGCCTTACCAGTATGGCTACCTGCTTGCCAAACCCACCTAAAAATTGCGTTGGCGTGGCGGCGGCAGGGGCAGCAGCTAAAGAAGCATTTGTGTTAGCAGTGGCGGTGGGCGTGTTTAAAGCGGCAGGTGCTGCTTGCTTGGCTGTTGAAACTGCTGCAATAACCATACAATCGGCGTATAAATCTGCGAGCAGCAGTGGTGTTAAGCTAATATTATCGAATGTGGGCATATCTGTACAACTAACCGGGGTTAGCGCTGGGTTTTTTTGTTTCTTTGTCAAAAATAGCCCTATTAAATGATTGCCACCTCAGACATCGTCGTTCATCCCGTTTCGCAAAGCAAGTTACACAATTTGCAGCTCGAAAACATTCCCTTTGGAAAGCATTTTACCGACCATATGCTGGTGGCCGAATATCGCAATGGTGCATGGGGTAAAGTGGTTATTGAGCCCTTTAACCACATTAGCATTAGCCCAAGCCTTTCTGCACTGCATTACGGGCAATCCATTTTTGAGGGCGTAAAAGCCTATCGGCTTGCCGATGGTCAAACCGCCATATTCCGTCCTTACGACAATTTTAAACGCTTCAACCTGTCGGCCGAGCGCATGTGTATGCCTACGGTGCCTGAGGATATTTTTATTGATGGCATGAAGCAGCTGGTTGCCTTAGATGCCGCTTGGGTGCCGCAGTTTCCCGATCATAGCCTCTACATTAGGCCATTTATGTTTGCCTCAGAAGATGCCATTGGTGTAAAACCCAGTGATAGCTATCTATTTATGATTTTGTTGAGCCCCACAGGACCCTACTTTATGGCACCCATGCGCATTTATGTAGAAGAGCAGCTGGTGCGGGCCGCCCCCGGTGGCGTTGGTTTTGCAAAAACAGCAGGCAACTATGCGGCGGCCATGTATGCCTCGGCCCAGGCCAAAAAAGCTGGCTACGACCAAGTACTTTGGACCGATGCGTTGGAGCATAAATACGTTCAAGAAATTGGCGTTATGAACGTGTTTTTCATCATAAATAATACCGCCATTACCCCAAGCCTAGACGAGGGTACTATTTTGGAAGGCGTAACCCGTGCCAGCGTTATAACTGTGCTGCAAGAAATGGGACTGGATGTGGAAGAGCGCCGCATATCAATTGACGAAGTGGTGGAGGCCTACCAAAACGGGACGCTTCGCGAAGTGTTTGGCACCGGCACCGCTGCCACCATTGCATTTATAAAAGAATTGAAATACAAGGAAACCACCATGCAATTTGATACGCCTGCGTGGCAAATTGCACCGCAGGTAAAAAGCACCCTTTACAATTTGCGCTACGGCCTCGAACCCGATACCCATGGCTGGTTAGAGTTGGTATAGGCAGGTCGGTGTCAAAACGTTTTTTTACACCGTTTACTGCTATTGCCTTGTATTCAATAGTAGCCAAGCAAATTTTTTTACGCCTTTTTTAGGCCCACTTCAAAATACAACACATCATAATGACAACCACTACTCAGTATCTACAAACCCATCAGCAGCGTTTTTTAGAAGAGCTGTTAGCTTTGCTGCGCATACCCAGCGTAAGTGCCCGTAGCGAGCATAAAGCCGATATGATTGATTGCGCCAATGTAGTAAAGCAGCGTCTTT
>RDXD01000439.1 GCA_004292575.1 Bacteroidota bacterium | reverse complement strand
TGCAGTGGAATGCATCTATTGGCACAAATTTGATTGCATGTCAGGCATTTCTTAACTTCTTCAAGCAACCAAACGAAGCATGGGCTTTGTTTAAACGCACAGGCATGCCCAATAGAACTACAGTCTTGGCCAATGAGGATATTAGAGCAGATGGTTCTATCTTCCAAATACCAAGAAGGGCCGTTATAAATCCACCTGCATCCACTGAAATAAACAGGGTTAACAGGCAGGCTGCTATTGACGAGATGATGAAAGATCCCGATTTTGGAGATCCGCTTAGTCCATTTGGAAGAGTTTGGTGGGATAGAAGGTAATTGTACCGCAACAACCACTTAATTAAAATAGGTCGGCCAAATTTTTGGCTGGCCTATTTTTTTTAACGTTTTAAATACCCAGCATCGTATTTTTTGGCTACCTTGCCGCTATTGTAGAGGGCTTTTTATTAACCACAATTGCGTCGTTTAAAAAAAGATGTTGATGCGTTGAAATGAAGAAAAAAAGAAGCTGTGTTTTTACAACAATAGGTAATGAATTATTCAATAAAAAACCGCACAAAAATATATGCAGCAACCATTGTAGTGGTAATAGCAGCTTTGTTGAGTAGCTCCAAATTATTAGCACAATTGATAAGCCCCGCCTTGCTTACAGCCCATTTTACCGATACAAAAACAAGCACCAATATACCGCTATGGACCAAAGGCAAAACCAGCGTGTGGATTTTTATTTCGCCCGAATGCCCCATGTGCCAGAACTATGCACCTACGCTAAAAGCATTAAAAAAAGCATTCGAAAATAAAGTGCAGTTTATTGGCATTATTCCAGGAAGAGCTTACACACAAACAGAAATTGAACGCTACCGAAAGACTTACAAAATTGATTTTCCGGTGGTGGTAGATTCAGCCTTTGCCATATCGAGTAAAATAAAGGCTACCGTAACACCAGAAGTATTTGTAATAAATGAAACAGGGCAGCTTGCCTACCGGGGGGCAATTGATAATTGGCTGTACGATTTAGGCAAAAAACGCAGGGCTCCAACACAACATTTTCTAAAAGACGCTTTAGCGGCTGTAGTGGCAGGCCAATCAGTAACCAAATCAAAAACCACCGCAAAGGGTTGCCTTATAAACGATTTTTAAATGAACCAAACCATTAAAAACGCATTTGCAATTGCCGTTGTTTTTTTTACAGCAAAGAGCCATGCGCAGTCGCCAACCTTTAACAAGGAAGTAGCACCCATCATTCATACCAAGTGCACACCCTGCCACAGACCCAACGAATCGGCGCCTTTTAACCTGATAACGTTTGAAGATGTTTCGCGTAGGGCTACTTTTATTAAAACGGTAGTAGAATCGGGCTACATGCCGCCATGGAAAGCCGACAACAAGTATGCCCACTACAGCAACGACCGAAGCCTGACCGCTGGCGAAAAAAAAACCCTGATTGACTGGGTAAAGGCAGGCGCACCAAGGGGAACGGGCAAACCACCAATGGTAGAAACCGTGGAAACCCTGCGGAAGCAAACGGCCTACCACCGTGCGCCCGACCTTTCAATTACAACGCCTACTGCCTATAACCTGAAAGGCGACAACTACGACCGCTTTGTGATGTACCGCATACCCTTTGAGCTGGACGAAGCGGCTAATGTTGAGGCCATTGAGTTTGTAACACCCAATAAAAAGCTGGTACACCACGTAAACTATGCCGTGCATGCCGTGCCGGAGGGTGTGGATATAAAAAGCGGCCCCAATGTAATTGACCTTGCCGTAGATGACCCACAACTGGTGGATGAGTGGAAGCCACTAAAAAAGACCATTGAGTACTATGGTGGCTGGATACCCGGCGCCTCATACGAAAGTTATCCCGAAGGCATGGGCTGGATACTGCCAAAGCGCGGCGTTATTATCCTTACCCTGCATTATGCTGCTTCGCCCAACGATGAATCGTGTACCGCAGGCCTCAATTTATTTTTTACCACAAAAAAAGTGGAGCGCCAGGTTAAAGTAATCAGCTTTGGCTCAGGCGGTATTGGCGAAGAGCAAATATCACCGCCCTTTAAACTGCTGCCCAACCAAGTACGTACTTTTTCACTTACACTATCCAACCCCGGGGAAGACTTTTCTGTACTGTATGTGTGGCCGCACATGCACTTGCTTGGCAGGCAATACACGGCTTATGCCATTAGCCCCAAGGGCGACACCATTAAGCTGGTTAATGTACCCGACTGGGACTTTAGGTGGCAGGAAATTTACCGGTTTAAAAAACTAATACCCATGCCAAGGGGAAGCCGACTAATGATAAAGGCTACCTACGACAATACGGCCAATAATCCTTTTAACCCTTTTAGTCCACCCAGAATGATTTACAGCACGGGCAATATGGAAACCACCAATGAAATGCTAACCCTGCTGATGGTGTTTTTGCCCTATAAGCCTGGTGATGAAAACCTTGAGATTGTAGCACCAGGAAAAAAATGACGGACCCAATAACGACTATACCGCAAGGGGTGTTTTTTTTGAAATACCGCGTATTGCAAATGGCAAGCCGGGTGTTTTGCATTTGTATGGCTATTGGTTTGGCCGCCGCCGGGCAACCTCCCAAACTTTTCAAACTGGTACCTCCGGCAGAGTCGGGCATTCGGTTTACCAACGAGGTAAAGGAGAACGACGCCTTGCACATTTTTAAATACGAATACCTCTACAACGGACATGGTATTGGTGTTGGCGATTTCAATATGGACGGCCTGGAAGATGTGTTTATTTCGGGCAACACGGTACCCAATAAACTATACCTGAATACTGGCGATTTTTCGTTTAAAGATGTTACGGAAAAGGCTGGCGTAGCGGGCAAAGACGGCTGGCGTACCGGCGTATCGGTAGCCGATGTAAATGGTGACGGATTGCCGGATATTTATGTGTGCTATTCAGGACCATACAAGGGCGAGCAACTCAGTAACAGGCTCTACATTAACGAGGGCGTAAAAAATGGGGTGCCGGTATTTAGCGACCAAGCTAAAAACTATGGACTGGATTGCCCGGGTACGCTGAGTACACAAGCAGCTTTTTTCGATTACGACCTAGATGGCGATTTGGATATGTTTTTGGTGAACCACAGCAACCACACCGTAAACCCTTACCTGAATACCCGAAGCATAAGGGCTACACCAAGTATGGAATTTGGTAACCGCCTGCTGCGCAACGACCGGCAGGCTAATGGACAAATGCGCTTTACCGATGTAACGCTGCAGGCAGGTATTGTAAACAACCCGCTGAATTTTGGCCTTGCCGTAGTGGTAAGCGACCTTAACCGCGACGGATGGCCCGACCTGTACACCACAAGCGACTACACCGAACAAGACTACTGTTACATAAACAATAGAAACGGTACCTTTTTGCAAACCTTACAGCAATCCTTTGGCCACATTAGCCGCTTTAGCATGGGTGCCGATATAGCCGACATAAACAACGATGGCTGGCCCGATGTGTTTACGCTGGACATGATGCCGCCCGACAACTTTAGGCAGAAACTGCTAAAAGGCCCCGACATGTACGATGCCTACAATATGCTGCTTGACAGTGGCTACTACCACCAGCAAATGCGCAATATGCTGCACCTTAACCGTGGTGCGGATGCCAATGGCACCTTGCATTTTAGCGAAGTTGGGCAACTTGCAGGCATCAGCAATACCGACTGGAGTTGGTCGGCCTTATTTGCCGACTATGATTTGGACGGCCAAAAAGACCTGATGGTTACCAATGGCTATTTGCGCGACTTTACCGATAACGATTTTTTGAAATACACCGTAGCCGATGAGCAATTGGAGCAAGCGGCCAAGGGCAATTTCAACTTTCAAACCTACGAACTGGTTAAGAAAATGCCTTCTAACACCCTGCCTAATTATGCATTTAAAAATTTGGGTAACCTCCAGTTTCAGGATGTATCGGCCAGTTGGGGCGTAGATTTTAAAGGCATATCAAACGCAGCGGTCTATGCCGACTTTGATAATGATGGCGACCTTGACCTTATGGTAGGGAATAACAACAGCGAAGTATTGCTTTATCGCAATAATGCCATGCAACAAGGAGCGCATCAGTATGTTGCCTTTAGGCTAAAGGGGCCTGGGCAAAATAGCGCCGCCATAGGCACCCGCATCCAATTGTTTACCAGCCATGGCTTGCAGGTGCAGGAGCAATATCCGGTAAGGGGGTATCAATCATCGGTTTCGCAGGTGGTGCATTTTGGCTTGGCTGCCGGTACCACCGTGGACTCTGCATTGCTCTATTGGCCCAATGGCACTGTACAAACCTTGCGTAACTTAAACAGCAATGAGTTTACAACCGTTAGCTGTCCATTGGTTGTGCCAAAAGCAACTGTACCAAAACCTGAACCGCCTTGGTTTGCCGACGTATCTGCAACAAATGCCCCCGCATACCAGCATATTGAAAACGATTTTGTTGACTTTAAAGGGGAAGTGCTGCTGCCTTACCAGCTTAGCCGGTTTGGCCCAGCCCTTGCCGCCACCGATGTAAATGGCGATGGCCTTGATGATGTATTTGCCGGCGGTGCTATTGGCCAGCCGGGTATGCTTTACTTGCAGCAGCAAGATGGAACCTTTAAATCAGCACCTCATCAGCCCTGGACGGCCGATAAGGATTGCGAAGATGTAAAAGCCCTGTTTTTTGATGTGGATGGTGATGGCGATGCCGACCTGTACGTAGCCAGCGGCGGCAATGAATATGATGCCGGCGCCCCCGAATATGCCGACCGACTGTACCTGAATACAGGAAATGGTATTTTTAAAAAAAGCACGCATAGCTGGCCGGTAAATATGCAGCAGCCCACGGGTGCAGTTGCGGTAGGCGATGTGGATGGCGACGGCGACCTTGACTTGTTTGTGGGCGGCGCATCGGAACCGGGAAACTTTCCGAAAGCAGCGCCTTCGTACCTGCTGCTAAATGAAAGCAAAAACGGACAAATTGCCTGGAAGGATGGTACACCAAACTGGCTGCCCGGCCTAAAAGCAGAAATGATAACTGCCGCAGCTATACAAGATATGAATGGTGATGCTAAACCCGAACTTGTAATGGCCGGACACTGGATGCCGGTAAGGTATTTTGCCAACCGCGGCAACACCATGCAAGAAGAAACGGTAAAAAAGGGATTGGAAAAATACCATGGTTTTTGGAATACCCTTACCATAGCCGACGCCAACAACGATGGCAAGCCCGATATATTGGTTGGCAACATGGGCAACAACCTGCCCTTTAAGGCATCAGAAACCGAACCGGTTACACTACTTACCACCGATATTGACGACAACGGCATGACTGACCCGCTGTTTTGCTATTATATTCAAGGCAAAAGTTATCCGGCTGCATCAAGAGATGAACTGCTCGACCAGGTAGTACCCCTGCGTAAAAAGTTTGTAAAGTATCGCCAATATGCTACTGCCGCAGTGGGCGATTTTGTAGATGCAGCCAAATTACAAAACGCTGATTTGCGCCGGGTAAACCTGCTGGAATCGGTAATTTTTATGAATAAAGGCAACGATGCATTTGAATTGGAAAAACTGCCCCCCGAAGTAAATTTTTCTGCCGTCCAGCAGGTTTTAAACATCAGCATAAAACAAAAAAACTACCTGCTATGGCTGGGCAACTTTTACAATTGGCGGGTGCAATGGGGCAAGTGCGATGCCAGCTATGGAACCCTTATAAACCGCAGCAACAGCGGGCAATGGCAAGTGGTGAATAACCGCGAAACCGGCCTGTTTACAAAAGACGATGTAAGGCATGCATTGGTATTGAAAACAGCCCGCGGCAGTGGCTTGCTCATAGCGACCAACAACAGCAAACTGCAATTATTTCAGGTAGTGGAATGATTAAACTAATCGTAAATATTGCTTTTGGGTTAGCATGCTTGCACGCCACCGCACAGCGGGCGGAGCTTACACAGTACCACCGTGCGCAGCGGGCTATTACCGCTGTAATGGTACACGATATTCTTTCGCCCCCCGTAGCATCGCGGGTGTATGCGTACACCAATATTGCCGCTTACGAGGCTGGCCGGGCTGGGTTTTCTCAACTGTTGCCATTTCAGAATCAGCACCGCGATTTTCCGAGGTTAAAACGGCCCGACTCCCTATCGAAAGTGAATGCGGTGTATGCATCAGCTTGGGCAGCCATGCTTACGGCAAACCGCTTTGTTTTTTCCGAAGCTCAGCTCACAGATTCCATAAATGCCATTTTGCAAAACGACTGGCCTACCCTGCCCCCACGGGTAAAAGCACAGAGCATAATGTGGGCAAAAATGGTAAGCGACAGCGTTTGGAACTGGTCGAAAAAGGACAATTATAGGGAAACCAGAAAACTGCGCCGCTACAGCTATGGCAAAGCAGATAGTATGTGGAAGCCTACACCACCGGGATATATTGACGCCGTAGAACCGCATTGGGGAAAAATGAAAACGGTAGTGCTTGCTTCGGTGGAAGAGTACCGGCCGGCCCTACCAATGCCTTTTAGCACCAATAAAATTGCCCCCTTTTACCAACAAGCCAAAGAAGTATATAACAAGGTTAATTCTTTAACATCAGCCGATTCATTAATTGCCTTGTTTTGGGACTGCAATCCGTTTTACTTAAATACGCAGGGTCATTTAATGTTTGCTTCAAAAAAATTATCGCCCGGCGGGCACTGGATGAGTATTACAGGCTTGGCTTGCCAGCAGGCCCAAGCTGAATTGCCAAAAGTAATAACGGCTTATTTGCTTACTTCTGTGGCTTTGTACGACGGTTTTATAAGCTGCTGGCACGAGAAATATCGCAGCAACCTCATAAGGCCCGAAACCTATATAAATGCCTATATAGATGAAAAATGGAAGCCGTTGCTGCAAACGCCACCTTTTCCCGAATACACCAGCGGACACAGCGTGATAAGCACTGCAGCTGCCGAAGTACTGAGCGCAATATTTGGAAATGAATTTAGCTACAACGACGACACCGAAACCGGCTACGGCCTGCCCCTACGCAGGTTTACATCGTTTAAGCAAGCGGCTGCCGAAGCTGCCATAAGCAGGTTTTATGGGGGCATACACTACCGCGAAGCCATTGAAAAAGGCTCCCTTCAAGGCCAAAAAATAGGAAGCGCGGTTATTGCTTTTTATAACCCTCACCTAAAAATAATTAATGGGCCAACCCCCGTAAAAAGAAGGCAATCATCTAATAAATAATTGATTAATTAAAAGCACAAATGGGTATTGATTTTTACGGCGTAAAGTAGCAGCACCATTCGTGTTTTTTTTCAATAAAGCAAGTTTTAACAGTATGAAACAAATAACAAAAACAGTGTGCCTTGCTGGCTTATTGCTGGCCGCCCTAGCAGGCAATAGCTATGCACAGCACCACGACGAAAGTGAAAAGTATGTGGCGCCCGCCGATCCATTGGTAAAGCAAAAACTTGCCGACTGGAAAAAGCTAAAGTTTGGGCTAATGATGCATTGGGGTACTTACAGCATTTGGGGCATTGTGGAAAGCTGGAGCCTCTGCCCCGAAGATGAGGGCTGGTGCGAAAGGCGCGGGCCTTATGCAGCAGATTGGCATGGGTATAAAAAGGCTTACGAAAACCTGCAAACCCAGTTTAATCCGGTTAAATTTAACCCTGAAAAATGGGCACAGGTTGCTGCCGATGCGGGCATGAAATATCTGGTGTTTACCACAAAGCACCACGATGGTTTTTGTATGTTCGATACCCGGCAAACCGACTATAGAATTACGCATGCTTCTACGCCATTTTCTGCAAACCCAAGAGCTAACATTACCAAAGAGATTTTTACGGCATTTAGGGCTAAAAACTTTATGACCGGTGCTTATTTCAGCAAGCCCGATTGGCATACACCGGACTACTGGTGGAAGTATTTTCCACCCAAAAACCGCAATGTAAGCTACGACCCCGCCAAGTACCCCCAACGCTGGCAGGCCTACAAAGATTTTACCTACCGCCAAATAGAAGAACTGGCCACCGGCTATGGCAGGGTTGATATTCTGTGGCTTGATGGCGGCTGGGTGCGCCCCAAGGAAACCATTAACCCAGCAGTGGACTGGCAGCGTACCATACCCTACAGCCAAGATATAGATATGGCTCGCATAGCGGCCATGGCCCGCAAGCATCAGCCCGGCATGCTGGTGGTGGACCGCACCGTGGCCGGCGAATTTGAAAACTACACCACGCCCGAACAAACTGTGCCAAAAAGCTACCTGCCTTACCCCTGGGAAAGCTGTATAACCTTGGGCAACAGTTGGAGTTATGTACCTGGCGACCAATACAAATCGGCCAGAACGGTGATACACATGCTTACCAACATCATAAGCCGCAATGGAAGCCTGCTGCTGAATGTGGGCCCGAGCCCCGAGGGCGACTGGGACCCCAAAGCATACGACCGCCTTCAAGAAATAGGGGCATGGATGAAAATAAACGCTGAAGCCATTCATGATACCGAGGCCGACCCCAAACTTCAGGGTAAAAGCAACTGGGTATTTACAAAAAAAGATAACACCATTTATGCAATATACCAACTGCCTGAAGGTACTACCGAGCTGCCCAATGGTATTACTGTACCGCTTGAATTAGAGGCCAATCCTAAACAGGTTACCCTGCTGGGCAGTAAAGCTAAAGTATTAGCAATGCGTGGCGATAATGGCCTGAGCCTGCATTGGAAGAAAGGTACTATGGCCCCTGGCGAGCATGCGTGGGTGTTTAAAATCAGTCAATAGCAGTTGGCTTCAATTGAAATAGTCATCAAGTTAAAGCATGCCTTTTTAAGAAAAATATGCCTCATTATGATAAAAACTAGCGGACCACAGTATGTATCAGCAGCAAAACTGTGGCGAATTGCTTCTGTTTTTTACATAACAAGCGGTACAATTACCCTTTTGACCGGTACAGTACAAGCACAGTCCCCTGCACGGGCAAAAAACATCCTGATACTGTACAGCGACGATCAGTCGTACAACACCATAAGGGCCCATGGCAATACCCATATTTACACGCCCAACCTTGATACACTGGCGCAAGAAGGCATGAGCTTTAGGCAGGCGCATGTAATGGGTGGGCATCAGGGCGCAGTATGTGTTCCAAGCCGGGTAATGCTGCTTACCGGGCGCTATGTAAACCGCTTGCCCCGCGATGGCAGCACTATACCCGATAGCATAATGAGCCTGCCGGAAGTATTGCGCAGCAGGGGCTACACCACCTTCCACACTGGTAAGTGGCATAGCGATAAGGCTGCCTACAACCGCATGTTTAGTGCCGGTAGCAATATTTTTTTTGGTGGCATGCACTTTGAAAAGGTAGGCGGGCAGTTTAACCCCACGGTTACCAATTATGATGCCAGTGGTCAGTATCCGGCAGCCATGCAATGGAAAAGTGACACTTTTAGCACCAGTCTGTATGCGGCCGGTGCCATTTCATTTTTAAAAAGTGCTACAGCCAAAGAAAAACCTTTTTTCTGCTATGTAGCATTCACCTCGCCGCACGACCCCCGCACGCCGCCTGCTGCTTTTGCTGAAATGTACAAGGCAGCCGATATGCCCTTGCCACCCAATTTTTTACCGCAGCACCCTTTTGACAATGGCGACCTAAGGGTACGCGACGAACAATTGCTTGCTGTACCCCGCCACCCCGACTCGGTGCGGCGCGAAATTGCCTTGTACTATGGCATGGTAAGCGAACTGGATGCGCAGATTGGCCATGTGCTGCGTACCCTGAAAGAACAAGGCTTGAGTGAAAACACTGTGGTCATATTTGCTGGCGACAATGGCCTTGCCGTTGGCCAACATGGCCTGCTGGGCAAGCAAAACTTGTACGAGCACAGCATACGGGTACCCATGATAATCCGTGCGCCCGGTGTGCCGGCCAATACATCCAACCAAAGTTTTGTTTACCTCAGCGATATAGCGCCTACGCTGTATGAATACCTTGGTATAGCCCCGCCGCCTACTGTAGAGGCCAAAAGCCTGCTGCCGCTGCTACAGCAAAAACAGCAGGCCGTGCGGAAAAATGTCTACAACGTATATGGGCACTGGAGCCGGAGCCTGAAAGTGGCAAATGGCTATAAACTGATATTGTACAATGTACGCGACACAGTTACAACACAGCTATTTAACCTGCGTGCCGACCCTTGGGAAATGCATAACCTGGCAGATAATCCCCGCTACAAAAACAGGATACAGCAAATGAAAAAGCAACTAAAGGCAGCCATGCAGGCAGCCTATGACGACTTGGATATAGACTTGCCCAACTGGGGCATGCGTCCTAATCAGCGTTCTTATGGCAGCTAAATCAGTACGTATTTCTAAACACAATCAACTTTTTATAACAAACTAAAAAATGTAAAAGAATGAAACAGCATACAATTAGGTACTTTTTAGCTGTGGTAGCTTTGCTGACAATGGCACAAGTTGCCAACGGGCAAACGGCGTTTACTTTTGATAAAAGCATGGGCTCGGGGAGCTGCCACCGCTATGGTCGGGATGCGCTATACACCGATACCCTAGCCCACTTGCTTTACAGCGGCCGTTTGAAGCCCGTGGCTGAGGCAACCTGGTACAACGAAGGAGGCATTACCAAAAAATGGACAGCCGTGCAGGCCGATAGTACCGGCACCTACCGTGGCCGGGAAATGAACAATGGCTACCTATACCTAAGTTGCCAGGTGGCCAAAGCACAGCCTGCCATACTTACCATTAGCGGCCATAGCATGGCGTATTTGAATGGCGAGGCTCATGCCGGCGATCAGTACCGATATGGCTGGATGCATGTGCCGGTGATGCTGAAAAAAGGATTGAATGAACTGTATATACGCACCGGCTTTACCGGCCGAAACGGTGGTGTGCAGGTAAAGCTGATACCTGCGGCCAAGCCCTTGCAGTTTGGCCGCCAAGATGCTACCCTGCCTTTTTTGGTAAAGGGCATGTCGAAGGACTCACTACTGGCAGGCATTGTGTGCCTGAATGCTGGAAATACCGCCGCTAAAAGCTTAACTGTAGAAGCTACCACAGCAGGTAAAACAATGCGTACCCCGCTACCCCTGTTGCACAGCTTAGGTACCCGCAAAATGCCAATAAACCTGCCTGTACCCACCAGCTTTTCCACGGGTACCGTTAGCTACCAGTTGCGCCTTACCGATGGCCGCCAAACCCTAGATACCATGACGCTGGTTTTAAATGCCGTAGAAGCACATCAGCACCAAAGCCATACCTTCCTCAGCAATATAGACGGCTCGGTGCAATACTATGCCGTAGCGCCGCAACTGGGCGGGCCCACGGCCAACCCATCGCTGTTTTTTAGCGTACATGGTGCCGAAGTAGAAGCCATTTCGCAAGCAAGGGCCTACAAACCCAAGGCCGATGGACCGGTGGTGGCACCCACTAACCGCAGGCCAAGGGGCTTTAACTGGGAAGACTGGGGTAGGCTGGATGCCTTGGAGGTGCTGGACATAGCCAAAACACAATACAAGCCAAATGCACGCAAAATATACCTTACCGGCCACAGCATGGGCGGGCATGGTACCTGGTTTTTGGGGGCTACTTATGCCGGGCAGTGGGCCTCTATTGCACCTTGTGCAGGCTACCCGGTACTGCAGGGCTATGGATCGGCCGATGGACTGATACCCACCGAAGCAGGCTCGCCTGTACGTGCTATGCTGCTGCGGGCAAGCAACCCCAGCAATGTGTTGCAAATAGCCCAAAACTATAAGGCTGCCGGAGTTTATATACACCATGGCGACGACGACCAGACCGTATCGGTAAACTATGCCCGGCAAATGCGTAAAGTACTTAGCGAGTTTCACCCCGACTTTGCCTACTACGAATACCCGGGTGGCAGCCATTGGTTTGGCGACATTAGTGTAGATTGGCCCCCACTTTTCGACTTTTTTAAGCACCATACCAGGGCCGAAAAAAACGATGTAATTAATATTGATTTTTCAACCGCCAACCCAGCTATTTCGGCAACCCACCATGCTATTACCATTGCGCAGCAGGAAAAAAGCTTTGCCTACAGCCGGGTAAAGCTGAAAATTGATACGGCCAAAAACAGCATTTCAGGCACTACCGAAAATGTAGCAAGCCTTACCATAAACTCAGCGGCACTGCCGGTTGAAACCGAGATTCCGCTACAACTAGATGGGCAAAAGTTGACGTTACGTGCTCCGAAACCCGACCACAATTGGAATTTTAATAAAGTAAACGGTACCTGGCAGCAGGGCCAAGTACCCGATGCTACCGAAAAGGGCACCCAACGCGGTGCAGGTTTTAAGGAAGCCTTCAAATACAACATGCTGTTTGTGTATGGCACTAAAGGCACGCCCGAAGAAAATGCCTGGGCCCTGCAAAAAGCCCGCTACGATGCCGAAAGCTGGTACTACCGCGGCACTGGTGCTTTGGACGTAATACCGGATACTGAGTTCAATGACTTGCTGGCCACCTCGGGCAGGGGTGTGGTGCTTTATGGCAATGCTACTACCAACGCCGCTTACGACAAATTGCTTAAAAACTGTCCTGTACGTATTGAAAGAAACAAAGCTACTGTTGGCGGTAAAACTTTTACCGGCGATAATACCGGCGGGTATTTTGTATTCCCCATTCAGGGTTTGCATTTTGCCTCGGTAGCAGTAATTGGGGGTACAGGCCTGCCCGGCATGCGGGCTGCCGATGCCAACCAGTATTTTGCTGGAGGCAGCGGCTTCCCCGACTTTATGCTGTTTGATGCCAGCTTACCGCTACAAGGCGAAAAAGCCATGAAGGCAGCCGGCTATTACAACAACAAGTTTGAGCTGGGAACCGATTGGGTGACACTATAAACAAGGAATAATGCAAACAGGAATAAGGATAGGTTTTTTGGCTACAATGATACTTGCTTTGTGCCTGCAGCTGCAGGCACAACAGCTATCATCTACAAAGTTGATGCTGGCAGGCAGGGGAGCAAGGACATTTTTAATAAAAACAGCACCCGCCCCCGATTCGCTGGAGTTGTTGGCGGCGCAGGAACTGAGCAAATACCTAAAACAAATTACGGGCCACAGCTTTGCAGTGGGTAAAGTAAATCTTGAGGCAGCCATTAAATTGCCCGCAATTTATGTGGGTAAAGCATCGCCTAATTACCGAGAATTAATCGCCGAATACGACTACAACATTGTAGCCACCGACGCCGAAAGCCTGCACATTACGGGTAGAACGCCGCAGCAAACACTTGAGGCGGTTTACATATTTTTAGAGCATTATGCCGACTGCCATTTTCTAAGCCCTACCGCCGAGGTGGTACCGATGCGTGCAGGCCTTGTGGTGGATAAACCATACCGCTACACACCCATTGCATACACCCGCACGGTACACAGCAAATTGTTCTTTAACAATCCCCTTTATGCAGCAAAGCGCCACGTATCGCAGCAGAGTTTTCCGGGCTTCGTGCCCATTGCAGCAGTGCATACGTTTCACCGGCTGATACCGGCTGCTACATGGCTACAGAGTAACCCCGAATTTTATGCTTGGGTAAATGGCAGGCGACAGCCAACGCAGCTTTGCCTCAGCAACGATACGGTATATAACATGGTGCTCGACAGTGTAAGGGCTTGGTTTGGCCGTTACCCCGAAGCCGCGGTGCTATCGGTAAGTCAGGATGATAATACCGCGTACTGCACTTGCCCACGCTGTGCGGCAACCGATGCCCACGAAGGCAGCCCAGCGGGCAGCATGATCAATTTTGTGAACCGCATTGCGGTAAATTTTCCCAACAAAACCATCAGCACACTGGCCTACCAGTACACCCGAAGGGCGCCAAAGCATACCCGACCCGCCAAAAATGTGTTGGTTACCCTTTGCTCCATTGAATGCGACCGCAGCGGGCCCATTGCCGAAAAATGCACCGACTTTGAACGAGACCTAAAAGAATGGAAACAGACCGGGGCCACCGTAAAAATATGGGACTACACCACGCAGTTTACCAATTTTCTGGCACCTTTCCCCAACCTGCATACGCTGCAGCCCAATGTGCAGTTGTTTGTAGAAAACAATGCCCGCTGGCTTTTTGAGCAACACAGCAATAACCCCAGCGAACTGTTTGAACTGCGCAGCTACCTGCTGGCACAGTTGGTGTGGAATCCTTATGCTTCTTTTGATAGCTTGTACCGTGGATTTACCAAAAACTACTATGGCAAAGCCGCCACATTTGTAGAACGCTACATTGATACCGTGCATGCGGCCCTTCAGGAAAACAAAAAGTTTTTTCTGTTTTTGTACGGCGACCCTTCGCAGGGCTTTGACAGTTGGCTTAGCGCAGCAAGGCTAAAACAATATGGGCAGTGGTTTGATGCCGCAGAAAAAGCCGTGCAGGCAGATGCCGATAAACTAAACCGCGTAAGGGCTGCGCGAATAGGGGTAGATTACGCCTTGTTGGAGTATTGCCGCCGCAGCGGTGGGGAATACTCGTTTACCAATACTGCTTTGGTAAATACTGTACTAAATCGCTTTGAGCAATCTACCAGCTGGCTTCAAGCCTTGCTTATAAACGAAATGGGGCTTAAAACCAGCGACTATATTGCTGCCTACCGGCGGCTTGTGGCCAATACGGCAACCACCAACCTT
>RDXD01000044.1 GCA_004292575.1 Bacteroidota bacterium | reverse complement strand
TAGCGTATGCAAGGGCGCGGTTATCTCTTGGTAGTTTTGGGAGGCAAGGGCGTTTGCGATAGTTTGTAGGAAAGTTTGTGTTTCGGTATTGAACTCCTCCCAGCTTTCCAGCACAAGCTCCTTGCCTCCGTACCGCGCAAGTTGGGCGATTTTTTCATTGTCAAAGCCCCCAACCCCTGCAAAGAAAACAGATTCTTGGAGGTTCTCCCCTTTGGGGCTGGGGGCTTGTACGTTCTTTACATATTCACGCACCTTGCCTACCAACTCCTGCGCTTTTACAGGCTTGGCTATGTAGTCATCAAGCCCTTTATTCAAGAATTTTTTGCGGTCTTGGCGCATAGCGTAGGCAGTCATAGCGATAATGGGAGGCAAGTCGAAGGGCAGTTCTTTCAGTAGTTGGGTGGTCGCTATGCCATCAAGGTCAGGCATCTGAATATCCATCAGTATCAAGTGATACGGACGCTCAAGGGTGTATGATTGCTTGACTTTCTCGATGCAGGCTTGTCCCGAATCCGCCAAATCAATCTCACAACCTACTTTTTTTAGAATTTCAGAAGCCACTTTTCGGTTTATTTCGTTGTCGTCTGTGATAAGTATGTAGGGCTTGTCTGAAGCTAAGTCTGTCCAATCCTTTTCCCACGATTCGGGAAAAGTATTTTTACTTGCCTGCTCTTTTTGGGTAGTGGCATTTGCCCTAAAGGTAAACCAAAAAATACTGCCTTTTTGGGGCGTAGAAGCCACATGAATCTCTCCACCCATGAGTTTTGCGAGTTCTTTGGAAATGGCAAGCCCAAGCCCTGTCCCACTGTGGGCTTTGGCAAAGGAGTTATCGACTTGACTAAAAAGCTCAAAAAGTAATTTGATGTCTTTTTTGGCAATGCCTATGCCTGTATCTTGGACTTCTACCTTCAGCAAAAAATTCCTTGCCTGCCTCTCCACGACTGAGGCGCGGAGGGTTATCTGTCCTTGTTGTGTGAATTTGATGGCATTGGAAGTGAGATTTGCCATGATTTGGAGTAGGCGCGTTTCGTCTGCCATCAGGAATTGCGGGACATTGTCGGCTATCTCAATCGTGATTTTGTTTTGGCGGACTTCGGCTTGTTGCATGAATAGTAGCCGTACTTTGTCTATGGCTTGATAAAAGTCCATGACGCGCTTGCGGAGTTTCATCTTGCCTGCCTCAATCTTCGAGAGGTCAAGGATATGGTTGAGAATATCCATGAGCGTTTCAGAAGATTTTTTGACAGTTTGCATATACGAGGCTTGCTCGTCATTCAGAGGCGTAGTGAGCATGAGGTCGACCATGCCTATCACGCCATTCATGGGCGTGCGAATTTCGTGGCTCATGTTCGCCAAAAAACTTTCCTTCACTTTCAGGGATTGCTCTGCAAACTCTTTTGCCTTGAGGGTTTCTTCGTTGGCGCGTTTTAGCTCTGTGATGTCGCGCACTACGCCCTCCAGTCCTATCGGTTGCCCTTCTTCGTCATACGCCAGTTTGATATTGGAGATAGACTGCAAGATACGCCCCGACTTGGTGCGCAAACCTGTTTCATAATTTTTGATTTTGGTTTGTGCAAAAATATCTTGCAAAAAATCTTGCAAATCTTCGCTTCCTGTCGTGAAGTCCGAAAGATTTTTGCCTATCATTTCTTCGGGCGTGTAGCCCGTAACTTCCTCAATGGAGGGACTTATAAGCACGATTTTGCCCTGCAAATCTGCGTGGTAATAAATGTCTTGGAAAGATTCAAAAATATTCCTGAATTTTTTTTCGCTGGCTACTACCGCGAGTTCGGCACGTTTTCGACTGATGGCGAGCGCGATTTGCCCCGATATGAAGTCGAGTAATTCGAGGTCAGCGCGGGTATAAGTATTTCTGTTGTGGTAAGATTTGACAGAAATAAGCCCCATGACTTCGTTTTCGTACCAAAGCGGCACGCCAATCCAGACTTTGGGGATTTTGCCCCACATTTCTATTTGGTCATAGACTGTGAGGTTCAATATGTCTTCTTCATAATAAAAAGCGGGTTTTTGGGACTGCATCACAAAGTCCGTCAGTCCTTTGCCGAGCGGTCGCTTGGGCAGGCGAGGCGAATGTGCGCGTTCTTCATCTACATAGTAAGGGAAAAGAATTTCTTTTCTATTGTCGCTATAGAGTTTGATATAAAAATTATTGACTTCTATGACCTTGCCCAATTCTTCGTGTATGCCTTTGTAAAGTCCTTGCAAATCCTTGCTTTTTACGGCAAGGTTGGCTATGCTATAGTACAATGTTTGCGATTTTTCGGCACGAATCTTATCGGTCGTGTCATACAATATCCCACGTACAGCTACAGGTTTTTCGTTCTCGATTCTACAATTTACACTGCCTTCGAGATAAAGTCTTTTGCCTTGTTTAGTCATTAGGCTGGTTTCGAACTTCATGTTTCCCTGATGTTTTACGCTCTCTATCACATCACGGTAGGCAAGGTATTTACTCTGTGGGTGGAGGAGTTGGCGTATATTCAGGTATTCCAATTCGGAGGCTTCATAGCCTATTTTTTGCATAAAGGTACGGTTTGCGAATAGGAATTGCCCCGATATATTGCAAATAAAAATCAAGTCATTCGAATTATTGAAAAGGTCTTGCAAGGCTTCATTGCTTTGCTGAAGGGCGTTAGAGGTTTGGACTTGCTCTGTGATGTCTGTGCCTATTTTGGCAAGTCCTGTGATAGTCCCGCGTTCGTCTTTCAGGACGACTGCGCTGAAGTTCAGGTATTTGTAGGCTCCCGTTTGGGTTTTGATAAGGCGCATATTTTCCTCCCAATAGCCCTCGCGTTTGATGGCTTTTTCATAATCTTGCCTGCGCCCTGTTTGGTCATTTTTGGGTACGAATACATCAAAATAATCTTGTCCT
>RDXD01000438.1 GCA_004292575.1 Bacteroidota bacterium | reverse complement strand
ACCAAGCCTAATTGAAGGGCGCGCTCCGCTGTAGCGGCACTGCGGCATACGCCTACTACACGGGCAGCCCAACCCAGGTTTTTTAGCCGCAAAGCAAAAGAACCACTGATAAGGCCAATGCCTACCACGGTAATGTTAATGGGCATTTGGGTACTCGATGCGCTCAAATTGGGAGGTTCTGTAAGGTTAAAATTCGTCATGGTCTTTTACGCTGATGCCAGTCCGGCATTTTTAATGCGGTGGATGGCTTGTTCAATGTTGGCAACCGGGCTGCATAGACTAATGCGCAGGTAATGGTTGCCTTGGCTACCAAAAATGCCGCCGGGAGTTAAAAATACATTGGCACCATACAGCACAGCATCGGAAATGGCATAGCCATCGGCAAAGCCGGCTGGTACTTTGGCCCACATAAACATACCTGCTTGCTGACTACTGAAAGTGCACTGGAGTGCTTGGAGCAGTTCAACCGCCTTTTGCCTGCGCAGTGCATATTCTGCGCTTACCGCAGTGTACCAGCTTTGCCCAAGGCTTAGCGCTTTGGCAGCTGCCAACTGCACTGGCAAAAACATGCCACTATCCATATTGCTTTTAAAACGCAGCACCTGATTAATAACGGTTTGGCTGCCGCACAGCACACCCACACGCCAGCCCGCCATATTGTGGCTTTTGCTTAGCGAGTTAAGCTCTACCGCCACCTCAAGGGCACCGTCTGCCTTTAAAATACTGGCTGGGCTATCGTTTAGAATAAAACTGTAAGGATTGTCGTGTACCAATAAAATCTGGTGTTTTTGGGCAAAAGCAACCGCCCTATCGAACAGGTTGCTTGATGGCAACTGACCGGTGGGCATGTGCGGATAATTCATAAACATGAGTTTTACCCCACTTAAATCCTGCTGCTCCATGGCCTCAAAATCTGGGAGCCAATCCTGGGCCTCGGTTAGCGTATAATCTATACAAGTGCCACCGGCCAGGGTAACGGCACTGCGGTAGGTGGGGTAGCCGGGATTGGGCACCAGCACGCCATCACCCGGGTTAAGATAGGTCATGCAGAGGTGCATGATACCTTCCTTGCTACCCAGTAGCGGCAAAATTTCGGTATTAAAATCCAGTGCCACACCGTAGTGCTGCTGGTACCAGCTGGCCACAGCCTGCCTAAATATGGGGCTGCCTTTGTAGCTTTGATACGCGTGGGTGTGAGCCTTAGCCGATTCTTGTTGCAGCACAGCTAAAACATCGAGATGCGGCGGCTGATCGGGACTACCAATACCAAGGTTAATGATTTGCTTTCCGGCTTGATTAAGGGCTTCTATTTCTCGCAGTTTGGTAGAAAAATAGTATTCGCCCACGCCGTGCAAGCGTTCTGAGGTTTCCATAGTGCTAGATGGTAGTTGTTTTTCCGTTTTTGTAGATGCCTAAAACGCTGCAATCCAGCGTGTAAGCATTTAGTTTTTCAATAATGGCATCCAGATTCTCTCTCGATTCAAATTCCAGATCGGCATGAAACGAGTATTTGAAATGTGTGCCTGGAATGGGCATACTTTGCAACTTGCTTAAATTGATGCCCGCCTCGGCGACAATGGTTAACACCTTAGCCAAGCTACCTTTGGAGTGGTCGGTAGCAAAGTTTATGGATGCCTTGTTGGCATTGGGGTCGGGCAAGGCAACCTCGGGGCGCTGTAGTACTAGGAAACGGGTATAATTGTGTTTCATGGTATGAATATTGGGAGCCAAAACCTGCAAACCAAACAACTGGGCTGCTAACTTACTGGCAATGGCTACGGTGTGCTTGCGTTTGTACTGCTGCAAATGCTTGGCACTCAAGGCGGTATCTTCGGTTTCCACCAGCTTCCAGTGCGGGTATTTTTCCAAATAGGCCATGCATTGCAACAGTGCCATGGGATGACTGTGTACCTCTTTTACATCGTGCAAGCTAACGCCAGGAAAGGCCAGCAACTGCTGTTTTATTTGCAGATGCACTTCGCCTACAATGCACAACTTTTGGCTTTTTAGTAAACTGTAGTTGGGCAAGATGCTACCGGCAATGCTATTTTCAATGGCCATGATGCCACCATCGCTTTCCTTTTTTGACGCTGCTAGCCGCGCTACCTCTCGAAAGGTGGCGCAGGGCAATACCTCTACCTGTGGTCCAAAAAACTGCCGCGCGGCTTCCTGATGAAAACTGCCTTCGTAACCTTGAATGGCGATGCGTTTGTGCTGTTGCATAGTGGCGATACATGAAAAAACCCGACTTTTTGAGCCGGGTTTTTGAATTTGCTATATAAAATGTTATTGATAAGTAGCGTACAAAACCCGGCTGCCTCTGCTAAAAAAGTAGAAGTAATAAAAACCGATGTATGTAAAAAGCTTCCCCATTTGATGATTCAAAAATAGGCAATAGGAGCATTAGACAAAAAAAAATTAAAAAAATCTGCTACAAGGGCAAGAATTAGATCAACTTTATCGGCATGTATTAAAAAAATACCACCGCCAATAAAAGCAAACTGGTGCATGGCCAGTATGAAAAGCTGGGTTAATGCAATGGCAAACCACCCCCCCGACACAACCAACAACCGATGCTACTGGGCCGTAACCTGACACCAAAGTTACTTTTATAGTGGTCATAAAGCACGTAGCACTTGCGCGCCTATTCAGCCTGTCGCGCATTTCTTATTACCCGGCTACACATACCCAAAACCCGGAAGCAGGCTACAAAAATGGGCAGTGCTACGTAGTGATAAACGCAAAAAACCTGACATAGGCGATGACCTATATCAGGTTTCTAACTTATGACAAAGCAAATAGGTCTTTTAAAAAGCCCTCTTGTAGAAACAAGACGACTTAACGATTGCTTGCCATATGAAAATCTTACCGAGATTACTTCTTCACAGAATCAACCGCAGGAGCAACAGTGCTGTCAGCTACTTTAGTAGTGTCAACAACAGCAGGTACGGTGTCAGTTGTTGGTGTTACAACGCTGTCAACTTTGTCAGTAGCAGTTGTAGCTTCACCGCAAGATACCAAGGCGCCAATGATGGCAACGAAAAGGAGCTTTTTCATTTTAGTTTTATTTTTGTGTTTCAATATAATCCTCGAAAGCGCAGGAGGTAACCCGCTCAACTGAAAAAAATTTTTTTTTTAAGCCTAGGCCAATGTAATAAAAGCAAACCGCTAGCCTACGTAAAAGGGCTTTTAGAAGTTTTTGGCTAAAGACCGGCTTTTAAAATGTTGCAGAAGGTCGGCCACAACCACGCAAAATGAAAAGGTAAGCCGTAGTATAATTTTACAATATTTGCGGTTTATTGTATTGCTAGATCAACCGCAAATAATTTTGACGCATCGGGGTTACTATTTTTACGACACCGAATTAAAGCATTGTAAACATTGAGAGCAGAAGATACAGAAAAGGTATTGTTGGAAGGGCTTGCACGAAATGATCATCGTGCATCGTCAACCATTTACAAAGAAAACTATGGTCTGATACAAGCGTTTATACTGCAGAACAATGGTACATACGACGATGCCAAAGATGTTTTTCAGGAAGCTATGCTGGTACTTTACGAGAAAAGCAAGAATCCTAACTTTTTTCTAACCTGCCAGATAAAGACCTTTGTGTATTCTGTTAGCAGGCGCATTTGGCTGAAGCGCCTACAGCAAAACCACCGTTATGCTGCGCCAAATGAGTTACTGGAAGAAACGGTGGCGGTTGATGATGAAATTGAAGAGAAAGAACAGTTGGATAGAGACTTTTTGTTGATGGATACGGCAATGAAGAGCATTGGTGAGCCTTGCAGAAGCCTGCTGGAGGCCTACTACATACAAAAAAAGCACATGGTTGACATTGCTGCCGATTTTGGATACACCAATGCCGATAACGCCAAAAACCAAAAATACAAATGCCTGATGCGGCTAAAGAAGTTGTTTTTTGCCCAATACAAACAAAATGAGTGACATGGATGATATAATGATGATGGATGCTGTGGAACGCTACGTAAATGGCACAATGACTGCTGGGGAGCGTGCCGTGTTTGAAGATATGCGGCGACAAAATACCGAGTTAGACCAATTGGTGGTGGAACATCAAATGTTTTTGCACCAATTGGACGATTATGGAAAAATGCGCCAGGCCAAACATTGGTTACATGGCTTGCACCAGTCTTTGCTAGACAGCGGTGATATTACTGAAAGCGAGGCTGCTACCAAAGGTGTAGTTAGACAATTGTGGGTGAAACACCGCCGTACCATTGCGGTTGCCGCTTCTATTGCAGGCATTACGGCCATTACCATAAGCGGTGCTTTGCAAGTGCTTAGCCCCAAGGCGGTAGATACCAACTATTTACAGACGCTAAGCAGAAAGGTAAACGAACTGGACGCAAAATCGAAAGCTACCGATAAAAAAGTAGCAAATATTATTGCAAATACTACCAAAAGCCCCGAGGGAAGCCGTCCGCTAAGTGCGGGTAGTGGATTTTTGGTAGATGGCGACGGATACTTGATAACTAATAGCCACGTGGTGGCTGGTGCCACTACATTGGTGGTGGTAAACAAAGGCGTAGAGTATTTGGCAAAAACCGTGTACACCGACACCCAGAACGACTTGGCTATTTTGCTGATTAACGATAAGGATTGGAAAAAGATTCCTACGCTGCCCTATGGCTTGCGCAAAACTGCTGTTGATTTGGGCGAAGAAGTGTTTACCCTGGGCTATCCCCGCAATGAGGTGGTGTATAACCGGGGTTATATGAGTGCCAGCAGTGGCTTTAACGATGACACGCTGAGCATACAGATTGCCATAAGTGCCAACCCAGGTAATAGTGGCGGACCATTACTGGACAAAAATGGTGATGTAATTGGCGTGCTTAGCACTCGCGACCGACAGGCCAACGAAGTGGTATTTGGTACAAAAAGCATCAATATAAGCCGGGCTGTGCAAGAGCTAAAAAAAGATACCGCACACAAAAGTCTAGCCATCGGCAGCATAAATAAAGTAAAGTATGTTGACCGTGTGCAACAGATAAAGCGCATTCAAGACTGTGTATTTATGGTAAAAGGCTACTAAATTTATTGGCCAAAATGGTGCCTACTGC
The DNA here is from genome assembly GCA_004292575.1 of Bacteroidota bacterium. Taxonomy (GTDB): domain Bacteria; phylum Bacteroidota; class Bacteroidia; order Chitinophagales; family Chitinophagaceae; genus Phnomibacter. Next base: position 17,876 of record RDXD01000438.1, on the reverse strand, counting down.
AGCGTAAACCATTTTAATGCTGATGGCTCAAATGCCGAAGCATATCATACAAAAGCCGGATACAGCATTATGTATCCGGCTTTTTTTGGGGGTACCACTGCACCAGATGCAGTACTACTGGGTATTGGACTGCTCGAAAGTGCTGTAGAAGTATGGTGTTTGGGCCACGAATTCGGCGGCACAGGTATCTACCATTTTGTACACCCGCGTAATGCCGAGTGCCTTGCGCTTTTCGTACAGTTGCTCAGCGTCACCATAGCGCACAATGCGGGCTATTTGCTCATCGCTAAATCCGTTTGATTTGGCTTGGCGCAGTAAATCTTCGGGTAAACTTTCTACGGTGTGTGGCGCCATGGCCTTTTCAAGTTCGCAAAGCCCCTTTATTTGATACAGAAACCAACGGTCGATAGCGGTGGCCTGCACAATACTCTTGATGCTAACGCCTGCCATCAGCGCATCTTTAATACGGAATATTCTATCCCATTTTGGCACCTTAAGATATTCTAAAATCTCATCGGCATTCATCAGGCTTTTGCCGTAGTACCCTAATCCCAGCGCATCGTTTTCGAGGCTTTGACAGGCCTTTTGCAGTGCCTCATTAAAGCTGCGCCCTATGGCCATTACCTCGCCCACGCTTTTCATTTGCAGGCCCAGTGTATCGTTGGCGCCTTTAAACTTATCGAAATTCCATCGCGGAATTTTTACAATCACATAATCGAGGGCGGGCTCGAAATACGCGCTGGTGGTTTCGGTAATTTGATTTTTTAACTCATCTAAGTTATAACCCAAGGCCAACTTAGCTGCCACCTTTGCAATAGGGTATCCCGTGGCCTTGCTGGCCAATGCCGAGCTGCGGCTTACGCGTGGGTTTATCTCAATGGCTACAATTTCTTCTGTTTCGGGATTAAGCGCAAACTGCACATTGCAACCACCCGCAAAATTGCCCAAATCACGCATCATCATGATGGCAGTGTTGCGCATAAGTTGGTATGCAGTATCGCTCAGTGTCATGGCAGGTGCCACAGTTATGCTGTCACCGGTGTGCACACCCATGGGGTCGAAGTTCTCCACCGTGCAAATAATAACTACGTTATCAGCATTGTCCCGCAATAACTCCAGTTCAAACTCTTTCCAACCTAGTATGGCTTTTTCAACCAGCACTTCATGTATGGGGCTGGCTTGCAAACCATTGTTTAGGGCCTCGTCAACTTGGCTCTTATCCCACACAAAACCAGCGCCACCGCCACCTAGGGTAAAGCTTGGCCTAATAACCAACGGGAATCCAATTTCCTGCGCAAATTCTTTGCCTTCTAAGAAACTGTTTGCTGTTTTGGCAGTGCCCACCGGTACACCCAGTGCAATCATCCATTGCCTAAACTTTTCGCGATCTTCTGCCTTATCAATGGCCTTGATGTCAACCCCAATAAGCCTAACATTGTACTTTTCCCAAATGCCAAGCTCCTCGGCTTCTTTTGCTAAGTTGAGGGCAGTTTGCCCGCCCATGGTGGGTAATACCGCATCAATATGGTTCTCTTGTAAAATTTGCTCAAGACTTTCCACTTCTAAGGGCAGTAAGTACACCCTATCGGCCATCATAGGGTCGGTCATAATGGTGGCCGGATTACTGTTGATGAGTATTACCTCAACCCCCTCTTCGCGGAGGCTGCGGGCGGCTTGTGTGCCGCTGTAGTCAAACTCGCAGGCCTGGCCAATTACAATGGGGCCGCTACCAATAATAAGTACTGATTTAATGGACTTGTCTTGTGGCATAGTGCCGCAAATGTAAGTACCACAAAGCTAACATACTAAAACCCAATGCTGAAAAACAACAGCCTAGCCTTTAAAATATGCCAGTGCCCAGTCAAAGGGCCAATAAGTGTAACCCACACTGCTTGGAAGTCATCATCATGGCACCAACGGCACCACACAAACTTGAAAATAAGATAGCCGCAAAATATGCAGCTACCTTACTTCAATTTAGACTTTAGATTATTTTAACAGGTGTGTTGTAGTTATTTGTTTGATTCCACCAATTGGGTAGCTTTGAACAGCACGGTATTTAGGTCGTAGCGCTTGCGGGTTACGCCTTCGTTTGTAGCCAACACAATTTCAATACCGTTAAATTCCTCGGGCGACACCTTAATGAGGCGGCGGAAACTCTTGGTGCTAAACGTTTCTGAATGTAAACCAACACCGTTAACATCTAAGATGCGCAGTACTGATAGGCCAGGGTTGCTCTGCTGCAAGTCAATTTGCAGAAAAACGAACTCGTCTTTGTCGCCCAAGTTGGTTACCGTTACCAAACCTCCTGCATTATTGGCGGTATTGGTTTTTGATTTATTTGACTTGGATGGCGTAGCATTTGCAGCGTTAGGGATGAAAGCCGATACTGATGCTATGATGGTTAAAATGGCGATTGTCTTTTTCATTACTCTTGGTTTTTTTGAGTTAATCAATTAATGTCTCTTTTTTTTCACGTGGCAACAACCGAAGAGCGCTTTTTTTGCATTACTGCAGTTCTTAAAATCGTTTCACAACACTAATATTTCCTGACATGTCATTGTTCATTTGTTGTGGTTTCTGTGGCAAACATACGGCGGGGTTTTGGCCTATCTAACGCAACGTTGGGGCAGGATAATGATGGCAAAACAAGAAACAGAAAGTTAAAAAGCCAATGTTTACAATGGTTACAGACAAGTATCGTTATTATGTCCAAACTCGATTTTGGCCTTGGCGCAACGCCCATCTACACCTAAAAATTTACAACTGTGTACCCTAATTCACCACATATTGAACCATCACAGCAATTCATTGTTTATAGGAAAAATTAATTATGTTAACAGCTGGAACAAAATCGCCTGCATTCTCAGGTATTGATGCCGATGGCAATAAATTAGGCCTTAAAAACTTTAAAGGCAAACGGCTGGCTATATATTTTTACCCTGCTGACGATACACCAACCTGTACCAAGCAAGCGTGTAATTTGCGCGACCACTACGATACGCTGTTGGCCGCTGGTATTAGTATTTTAGGCATTAGCCCCGATGACACAGCCAAGCACAAAAAGTTTATTTCGAAATATGCTTTGCCGTTTCCTTTGCTGGCCGATAAGGATGCCGAGATAGCCCAGCAATTTGGGGTATGGGGTCCAAAAACATTTATGGGCAAAAACTACGTGGGTTTGCACCGTACCACCTTTTTAATTGATGAAAAAGTGGAGGTTTGGAAGTAATTGGCATACCCTGCGCAACTAGGGGTAAGCAGCCGATCAACACAGAACCCCCGCCGCATGGTGGTAAATGCAGCGTCTACAACTTGCGGAAACGGGTTTTACAGAACTGCTGTGTTTTAAAGTTGCTGCGCACTGAATGGCCGCAGCCCACCTGAACTCAAGTCTATCTTTTGCATTTTGCCATTTGCCAGGAAAGGCAGACGTAACGTGTAGGTGGCAGCGGCGGCAAGCCAACTTTTAGTAAGGGAAAACACCGAACTAACAGCCAACCGCTTAGGGGATACGCTTGGCTAAATCACTGCGGCATGGCAAATAAAGGTGGGAGCAATACCCGTACTTGCAATGCGGGTTTCAGCATCATCGGGCAGGGTGTTGCCGGTAAGTACCAGCACCGTGTCTAAACCAAACTTGTTGCCGCCCAAAATGTCGGTTTGCAACGTGTCGCCCACCATCAGAATGTCTTTTTTGGTAATGCCCGGCAGGTTAGCAAGTACCTGCTCATAGGCATACATAAAAATTTGGGAGTCGGGTTTGCCAAACCGGATAAGCTTTTTACCAACAATTTTTTCCAGCATCCAGCCCAAGCCACCAATGGCAATGCCTACATCTTGATTGTTAACCGGGTAAGCACCATCGGCATTGGCCAAAATAACCGGTATGGTACGTCGGCGCATCAGGTTTACGGCTTTATTCAGGCCCTTTACCCAATCAAAACCTTCATCGTCAAGCAAAACCAGGGCGTTTACACGTCCAAAATCTTTCTCCTCCAAGGTTTCCAGTGGCAATGCTTCCAAGCCGGGATGCTCTATGTAGTGGGCACTGTCTTCGGTACCCAAATAGGCTACAATGCCAGTTTTTACCTTTAAATCTAAAAAATCTTTGGCCAGCATACCGCTGCTAATGATGCGGTCGGCGCCTACGGCGTGCAAACCTTGCCGGTGCAAGCTTTGGGCCAAAAGATCGGGGCTACGGCTGGCATCGTTGGTAATTACATAAAAATGCTTGTTGGCGGCTGCAAGTGCATCAAAGGTGTTTGCCACACCTGGTACAGCACCCGTATAGGTGCGTAGCACACCGTAAGAGTCGAAAAATATAACCTTGTAGTTGGCAATGGCATCGGCAAAGGGCGTCGTTGAAATCATACGTAGTGGCTGAGTAGGATATTGTTGAATACAGGGGTTAAACGTCTTTGATATTTAAATGTTTGATGATTTTATCGGGGTCGAAATTTGCATCCACCGAGGGCAAATAAATGTCGTAAGCTTCCTGAGCCAGCTTTTTTGCATAGCCACTGGCAAAGAAGTGGTTGGCATTTTTGATAACATAATTAAGGATGAAAAACCGATAGGCTTCGCGTAAAAAGCGAATCTCATTGGCCGAAAACGGGTTTATCTGGTGGTATTCACTCAAAAAAAGCAGAAACCGATCTTCGTTCATGGTATTGATAACGTAGCTGAATACCGTTCGGTCGCCGGCATCGCTTACCACCCGGCTGAAAAAGTAAAAATCGAGCATCCGACTGCTGGTTCTAAACCAATCGTAATCCCACCGGCTAAACAGCTCATGCTTGTTTATGACTGAGAAATTCCCAATGTTCCAATCAATAAACACGGGTATTTGCTCAAAGCTTCCGGCATTGCACTTCTGCCTATTTTTTACAAACAGGTCGCAATGTTCCCTAATCAGGGTGGCGTGTGCTTTGCTGCCAAACCTTCGCTCGTTGGTTTCCAATTGGTGCAGCAGGTCGTTAATATCTGTACGCAGGGTTTTACTGCTTTTGGGCAGTACGTGGCGCAAGCGGCTGCAGGCCAAATGAAAACGGGCCATTTGCCTACCCAAACTCTTAATATGTGTGTCCTGCAGCCGGGCTGGCAAGCGCTGCATTACCCTGGTGGGGTTGTAAAATACCACCCACAAATCCAACTTGGCTTTTTTGTGCCTGTAGGTGTAAACACGGTTATTCTTGAGTAAACTTTTGGCCAGCAAATTTTCAAAAGGATAGAGCAGATTGTTGCCCAAAGCGTGTATGATGCGGTGGTCTTCTTTAAAATTTTCGTATTTGCCAAACCCTGACAACTTGGCTATGACGCCGTCGCCATCCTCAAAATTCACCTTCATAACGCGGTTGGTGCTTACCAGCACGCTAATATCCTCTACCGATGCTATTTTACGTGAGGGATCGTAGCCTTCCCAAGCTTTGCATACAATATCGGCATAATTAATGGTGACAGAAGACATAAACTGTGAATTGAAAATGATAAAAAGGCTACGCCGCTCTGGTGAATATTCTTTACTGCGGCAATAGGCTGCCGCCAACCAACGGCAGACCGCTTATAAACCGAAGCCTAACCCGGCGGGGGGTGGTAAACATACCGCGACAGGCAACGCCTAAGGCCGGGCATGACGGACTGACCAGCAAAAAAGCCGCAAAATCCAACCAGTAAACAAGGCATAAAGATGCTGCGGTAGCGCATAATGGCACCAATATTAGGTATGGTGTAGCCTATTACCAACAAGTTGATGCCCCCAAACACCACCAGCGCCCAAAGCAAGGGCGGCAAAACCTGACGCTTGCCACGGGCCTTGACCACCCACCAAGCTACGAGGGCCCAATAGCTTAGCATTTCAGCCGAAAAAACCAGGTACCAAGCCTTGCCTCCCGCGCCGGGCATGGGCGAAAACAACACATGAGCAAGGCTGGATGGCAGCGCTTTAACAAAACTCCAGAACTGGGGCTGTAAAGGTTGCATGGCGATACGGCTGGCGGCTTCCAGTGCCAAAAACTCTTGCTGGCGGCTTACAATATACTGTGGAAAGTTGAGCGCAGGCACCAGCATGTGCGTTCCAAAAAACAGCAGCAAGCCACCCACTACCGCCACCGCGGTGCCCTTGCCGGCAGCCACCCCCGTACCGGCTAGCAAGGCCCACAGCACCAAGGCTGCCAAAAAAGTAAGGCCCACAAATACTTTAAAAAAAAGCAACAAGCCCAATAAAACAATGGCCCCTGGCAGCGCCTGCCACCGCCGCCTGGCCACTAGCGCATGTACCTGTGGCAGCAGCGCACTCACCAACACCAATACCAGCCCCTCTTTATGAATGCCAGCGCTGTAGAAAAAAGCCGAAGGCAGCATGACAAACCAAAATGGTAACACGGTACATTGCCACTGCACCCTTAAAAACTGCCAGCACCGCAGCAATGGCCACAGGGCCAGCGCATTAAATATGATGGTGTTGGTATATATATTACCACCCGATAAAAAATTGAGCAAAAAGTGGATAAACTTGATGCCCTCAAAAGCGCTGCGGATATAATCGGACTGGGTATTGGTGATGGCGGCATCGGAGATGCTAAACATCTCTACAATGGCCTGCCAGCAGCCCGTGGGGTTTTGCCACAGCAGCTGGTAAAGCGTTGTTCCATCTTCAAAAAAACCCCACATATCGCCTCGGTTGGGTATAAACTTTAGGGCAACTAGCGTATAGAGTAGCCCCGCCGCACACTTGGCCAAGAAGAACACCGTTACAAACTGGCGGCTAAAGCCTAACCCAGGGCCCAACTTGCCGCGAAGCAGCCAAGCCGCAATAGCAAGCAGGTAAAACAGCGGTAAAAAGTAAGCCACCAGAAACGACATACGCAAGTTGAGACCCGTGGCACAGCACCATTGGCCCGATGTAAAAATGGTGTTTTGAGTCTAAACTTTGCCAGTTGAGCAGAACTTTTATTTTTGCTCGAAAGGCTTTGACCCAATTTGAGTACCTACCCTCCTTTTTACAGGGGCAGCGGCAGCCCTAATACCACATGAGTACACCGCCCACCCCACCCGCTTGCGTTGCCTTTGTAAGCAACAGCATACGCTACCTTTTTACCCACCGGTTTGATGCCATCAACGCATTTAGGCAAAACGGGTATCGGGTGCTGATACTGGCACCACAGGATATACCCGTGCCGGAGTTTAACCAAGCGGGCATAGAACATGTGCCGATTGCCTTTAGCAACAAAAGCCTGAGTGTGGCCGACGCCTGGACGCTGCACCAAACGCTGGTACGCCTTTATAGACAGCATCGGCCGCAAGTAGCATTTCACTATGCCATAAAAGTTAACATTTTTGGCAATTTTGCTGCGGCTAGGGCTGGCGTTGCATGTGTTTCCATTATTGCTGGCATTGGCTATGCCTTTCAAAAAAGCAACTGGCTAAGCCTGCTGGTGCAGCAGCTATACAGCCGCGCACTGCGCTTGGCCAAAGAGGTGTGGTTTGTAAACCCCGAGGATGCCGAGCTTTTTTTGCAAAAAGGTCTGGTGCCGGTAGATAAAATGGTGCTGCTAAACAGCGAGGGCATTAACACGGCCAAGTTTTGCCGCAGCACGCTGTCCGAAACCTACACGCCAGAGGTGCCATTTACCTTTTGCTGCACCACCCGCCCGCTGTACAGCAAGGGCATAGAAACCATTATTGAAGCCATTAAAATTTTGAAAGCCAAGGGCCATGCGGTGCAGTTTGTGCTGGCACCCATGCCCGATGCAGGCCACCCCGATGAAATAAGCCTGACCCAACTTCAAGCTTGGGAGACCGCAGGACTGCTGCGCCTGGCCAGTTTTACGCTGGATGTGCGCCCACTTTTGGCTGCCAGCCATTGCTTTTTGCTACCCTCTTTTTATAACGAGGGCGTGCCGCAAAGCCTGCTAGAAGCAGCCAGCATGGAGCTTCCCATCATCACCACAAACCAAAAGGGTTGCAAAGAATCGATTGTGGAAGGCCAAACCGGCTTGTTTTGCCAGAGCCGCAACCCGCAGCACTTAGCAGAACAAATGGAACACATGCTGCTTTTACCTACCCAAACCCGCCTGGCTATGGGACGTGCGGGCCGCCGACTGATGCAGGAAAAGTTTGACATAGCACGCATTTGCGCCCAATACCTACGCGTGGCGAAAAGCTGAGGCAATGGCACAAATGCCTACGCGAAAAACCTTTAGACACCAGTTTGCGCATTTTGCCAAAACAACGTAACCCCCAGCCGACAGCTGGCAGCATAGGCAAGGCGCTACACTTGAATAGATTCAACCAAAGAAGGCTTCGAAACCCAAGCTTCCGCTACCGAACGCACCCAAAAACCAGCTAAACATAAAGTTTCAAACTACGCATATCGAATATCAGATATGTGTTTATATAATTTCATTTCATTTTTTGGTAAATACGCATCAAATTGAGGCTTTAGCACCCCAGCCGAAGTAGGCAATACACGCATTATTGGCCCAAGCGTCTCTAAAATTCAAACAAAAAAAAGATTTATGCGGGCGTAAATTCAATTTTCGGTTTCACAATCGGTCGAAATGTCTATTTTGGCCACTTAAAGTCTTGTTACACAAAAAAAATAAAACACATGAGTCTATTTCTTAAAAAGCCGCTCTCTGCATTTGAAGACGACATGAAAAAGAGCGAGATGAAGCGGGTGCTTGGCAAATGGAGCCTTACGGCCATTGGTATTGGTGCCATTATTGGCGGAGGTATTTTTGTACTCACCGGTACAGGAGCCTACTTTCATGCTGGGCCCGCCTTGGCGCTATCGTTTGTAATAGCGGGTGTGGCCTGCGTTTTTGCCGCTCTATGCTATTCGGAATTTGCCAGCATGATACCGGTGGAGGGTTCGGCTTACGCATATGCTTACGGCACCATTGGCGAGCTGTTTGCTTGGGTTATTGGCTGGGGCCTCATTTTAGAATATGCTATGGGTTCTATGACGGTTGCCGTTAGTTGGTCCGGCTACTTCAATAAACTCTTACACCTGTTTAATCTTCATTTGCCAACTTACCTTACACAAGATCCGGGCAGCTATTCGGGCAGTGGTTTCGCTATGAATTTGCCTGCCACTATTATTGTGTTGCTGATAACCGCCCTGTTGGTAAAGGGTACCAAAGAGGCCGCAAAAGCCAATAATTTTATTGTAATTCTGAAGGTGGCGGCTGTTTTGTTCGTTATCGTGGCTGGCGCATTTTATATCAACATCGAAAACTGGGCACCCTTCATACCCGAAGTATCGCAGGTGACCAACAACGGCGAAACACACGATGCTTACGGCTGGGCCGGGGTAATTTCGGGTGCAGCGGCCATCTTTTTTGCATACGTGGGGTTCGATGCCGTTTCTACCCAGGCAGGTGAAGCCATTAACCCAAAGAAGGATGTACCGTTTGCTATTATTATGTCGCTATTGGTATGCACCGTATTGTATATTTTAGTATCGCTTGTACTAACCGGCATGATGAACTATACAGATTTTAACCCTGCCGGCAAGTACCCCGATGCCATAAAAGCACCAGTAGCAGCCGCCTTTGACCTTGCAGGTATGCCATGGGCGGTGTTTATCATTACCGTTGCGGCCACAGTGGGTTTAATTTCGGTGATGATGGTGATGCTGCTGGGCCAGTCGCGTATTTTTATGGGCATGAGCAAGGACGGGCTAATTCCTTCGTTTTTCAGCCATTTGCATCCCAAAAATAAGACGCCCTATAAAAGCAATATCCTCATCGGTGCCATCGTAGCAATAGTGGCAGGTTTTACACCAATATCAACTTTAGCCGATATGACAAGTTTTGGTACCTTGTTCGCCTTTACGATGGTTTGTGCTGCCGTATGGTTGCTTCGCATAAAAGAGCCAAATCTGCAACGAAATTTTAAGGTGCCTGCTTTGCCATTAATAGCCATTTTGGGTATTGGCATCAATGTTTTTTTAATGTCGCAACTCAACCTTCACGCCATACAGCTTTCGGGTGCATGGCTGCTTTTGGGTGTGCTCATTTACTTTGTGTACAGCAAGCAAAACAGTAAACTGCGCAAGGCAGCAAATCTTAAATAGGTTCTGCAACTGTATTTGTTACCAAAAAAGCTGTCGTAGGACGGCTTTTTTTGGGTAACCCCTTGTCGATACCTCCGCGTTTCGGTACGTATGTGCAAAATGCCCTTAGAGAGAGGGCTGTAAAGAAAACTTTTACCACTCAAACACTTCCGACACCTCAAGCGATATCTCGGGCAGTGTACTGGAAACAATTTGCTCGCCTACAGAATAAATTTTTCTAAATTGGTAGAGGATATCTGCCAAATCAAACGCTAAAATGGTTCGGTCGCCCGGTTGAACAATCCAATACTCTCGAACCCCATTTTCTTCATATAGCCGAAATTTATCGTCCGTATCGGTTCTCACATTGCCTTCAGTTAGTATCTCAATAATCCAATCAGGCGCGCCAATACACCCGCGACGGTCAATTTTTTTTTAAGTCACATATCACGCACAAATCCGGCTGCACAACGGTTGTAATATCTGCATCGGCGCCCGACTCGTGCGGCCGCTTAAGCCTGACGTCGAAAGGCGCAAAAAACAATTTACAAGGTCGGCCCCGCAAATAATCACCGATGTTTAAGCTGAGGTTATACGCTACCCGTTGATGCATTGATAGTGGTGCTGGACTCATGCGTCGAATCCAGCCGCGCAACAATTCGACCCGTTCCGCAAAGTGCCAAGTAAGATAATCGGCATAACTGTATTGCCTTTGCAAATCGAGTTGGCTAAAGTTCGTAATTGTATTCATACACACTACAAATGTAATTAAATGACCTAAACGCAGGAAGCCAAAACCATGAATACTATACCCACACTGGCATTTTAGGCTAGTTGTTGCTATGCCCATACTTTACACTTTGGTTGGCCAGGTGCTTACCGGCATGGTCAACTGGCTAGGTCTTGTGGTATATTTTGTGGGCAGCCGCCACCACAGCAAGCTCAATGCTCCCAATGCGGGCAGCAAGAGTAAAAATTTATAGAACCCGATACCGGCTACGTTTATAAAAGGCACCCCAGCAATGGTGGCTTTTTTTGTATTATGAAAATTATAACTATTTTTATAGTTTGGTAACTAAATATATAGTTACATTTGTTTTGTAATTCAATGGGCCCATTTAATACAAACTAAAAAAGAACGCCATGCACCCTGCAAAAACACTTACCAAAGCCGAAGAACAAGTGATGCGTACGCTTTGGCGGCTAGAATCGGCATTTTTAAAAGATGTGCTAGATGCTATGCCACCGCCGCAGCCACACGCCAACACGGTAGCCACCATTTTAAAAATCTTGATTGACAAAGGCTTTGTAAATGCTACCACTATGGGACGCAACAACCTTTACGCACCCAGCATAAGCCGCGAGGCGTACAGTGCGCAAAGCCTAAGCCAGGTGGTGGGAAACTACTTTGAAGGCTCGTACAAAACAGCCGTATCATTTTTGGTAGAAAAAAACCAATTGAGCATTTCCGATTTGGAGCTGCTGCTTGAGCAACTAAAAGAAAAGGAGGAAAAATGACTGGCTTAGGATTCTATCTTGTAAAAATGCTGATATGCAGCGGTCTGCTGTTTGGTTACTACCGAATGGCCTTGTACAACGAACGGTTTCACCAATGGAATCGGTTTTATCTGCTTGCGGCCATGGCCATAAGTGTTGTGGCACCACTTATAACCATTCCATGGCTTGCCCAGCACCCACAAGATGGCATGGTAACCCATTTGCTGGTGGCGCTGCCTTGGAACGTCGAACTGCGGAAGCCATCCACCCCGGAGTTTTGGACACTAAGTACGGTGGTGACCGTAGGAATAGCCAGTGTAAGTGTGGCGCTAATGGTAAAATTGATGTTGGGTATGGCAGCCATCTACAAAATTTATAGTGGGGGCATAAAAACCAAAATAGAAGCCGTTGATGTGGTGGTAACCATGAATAAGGCGGCACCCTTTTCGTTTTTTAAGTGGCTGTTTTGGCGGGCGGATATAGAGCCGCAAAGCCCAACCGGCCAGCGCATGCTAAGGCACGAACTTACACACATGGCCGAAAAACACAGTTGGGATAAGCTGTTTTGCGAGCTACTACTGGTGGTTTTTTGGATGAACCCGTTTTTCTGGCTCGTGCGCAAAGAGTTAGATGCCATTCACGAATTTTTGGCAGACCGCAAAGCCATTGGCCGAGCCGATGGTAGCGCCTTTGCCACCATGATTTTGCAGGCTGCACACGCCTTGCCCACACTTCCAGTTACTAATCCTTTTTTTCATTCACAACTAAAACGCCGTTTGTATATGATTACCAACAGTAAACAACCCCAGTACGCTTACCTACGCCGTATTATTGGCTTAGCGGCCATGGTAATTGCCACGCTTAGCGTTGCCTTCTCGGTAGAAAAGGCTCAGGCACAAACCCCAAAAAAAACACCCATTCCTACAAAGGCCACTAAAAAGATGGTACTACAAAAAGCCGATACCTTGTTTTGGATAACCGATGCAGCTTTGGCACAACTTGACACCAGTAAAAGCACCGGGCTAAGGGTATCATTGTCCCCCGACTCGCCTAAATACCTTATGCAAGAAGTGGTGCTTGAAAAGCACTCGGTGGTTGAAGAGCCTAGCAAAACACCCCAACTTGCAGAAACCCTACAAGATGCACTGCGCGAAAACCCGCTGTATCTGTACGCCGGCTTAGAAATTACCGCAGCGCAAGCCAAACAGATTGACCCTAAAAAAATTGCCGCCATTAATGTGTATAAAGGCAGCCAGGCGGTAAAACGCTACGGTGCAAAAGCGCAAAATGGCGTGGTAGAAATCATACCAATCATATCTTCGGTTCTAGAGAAACCCGTAGGCCCAAGTAAGGTTATAGAGCTGAAAGGACTGGCCGAAGGAAAGAAACAACCGCTTGTAATTGTGGATGGCGTAAAAACCAACATGAAGGCGTTGGAAGGCCTTTTGCCCAATCAAATTTCTTCAATTGACGTGATAAAAGGCGAAAAGGCATCGGCATGGGGTGCCGATGGCGCAAACGGGGTATTGGTGATAAAGACAACGCGAAATGAACCCGGCGGTTTGGAAAAGCGAAAGCTGGAGGAGCGGCCAATTTTGGCGCCTAACGAACAATACAGCAAGATATTTTCAAAGGCTGAACAAATGCCCGAATTTCCGGGTGGAAAAGACGCCTGGAGAAGGTATTTGGAACGCAGCCTACGCTACCCCGACGAGGCACAAACAAAAGGAACCGCAGGGGTGGCCACCATCGAATTTATTGTGGATACTGAAGGCAACATCAGCAATCTAAAAATTGTGAAAGACCCAGGGGACGGGCTTGGACAAGAAGCGCTTCGAATCTTGAAAACCGGACCGAAATGGAAACCTGGCGAGCAAAATGGGCGCAAAGTGGTGGCCAAGGTGCTACAAGATGTCACTTTCATGCTTGAGTGATGCGCTACCACACAGTTTTTCAAAAAAAAGTGGCGCCGAAAAAAGTCGAGTGCCACTTTTTTTATGCAAGCACGTCGTCCGTTTCAATGGTTAAGTTAGGAAACAATACCGGCGTAATTGTCTGGCCCGGCACATAAATCTTTTCAAGCCGAAACTTTTCGCCATCGAGCACAAACTGCATGATGTTTTCATCTTCGGAATGCACGGTCCAGTATTCTACTACACCGTTTTCTTCGTACAAATCGAATTTCTCGTGCATTTCTAATCGCGTATTGCCTGGGCTTAAAATTTCAATAACCCAATCGGGAGCACCCACGCAGCCTCTTCGATCTATCTTACTTTCATCGCAGATTACACAAATATCGGGCTGCACCACGGTATATATTTCTTTATCGGTAGTTGCATTTTTTCTATCCGGCAGCCGTACATCGTAAGGCGCTACCCGCACTTGGCATGGTCCTTTTCTAAAGTAACTATTTACTTCGTACGACAAATTGTTTGAAATTCGCTGGTGTCGATCGAGCGGCGCAGGACTCATTCTTTTAATCCATCCTTTTATCAACTCTACCCTATCGGCAAATCGCCATGTTAAATAGTCGGCATACGTGTACTTCTGGTGTATGTCAAGTTGATTAATATCGGTAATCATCAGCCGCCATTTTTACAAATTTACAGAAATGCAGCTACACCTTACATTTGCAGCCCACCGATACAAAGTTGGTTGCTAAAAAAATAGGTTTGCACTATGGGTCGCATATTTGAAGTACGTAAAAGCTCCATGTTTGCCCGCTGGGACAAAATGGCCAAAAACTTTACCCGCATTGGTAAAGAAATAGTGATAGCAGTAAAAGCTGGTGGTTCCGACCCCAATGGAAACGCCGCGCTACGCCGCTGCTACCAAAATGCCCGTAGCGTGGGCATGCCCAAAGACCGCGTAGAGGCCGCCATAAAAAGGGCCAGCGGCAAGGAAATGATTAACTACGACGAAATTTTGTATGAAGGATACGCTCCGCATGGCGTGGCTGTTTTAGTAGAAACCGCCACCGATAACCACGTACGTACCGTTGCCAACGTAAAATCTATTTTCAACAAGGGCGATGGCGCCTTGGGCAACAGCGGTAGCGTAAGTTTTCAATTTAAGAAAATGGGCGTATTTAAGCTTGATCCTGCTGGCTTGAATGCCGAAGAATTGGAATTTGAATTGATTGATGCCGGCTTAGAGGAGCTGGGCGAAGGCACCAGCGAGCCCGACACTGCGGGCAACACCAAGGAGGTGTTGGTGCTACGCTGCGCCTTTACCGAGTTTGGTAACTTGCAAAAAGCGCTTGAAGACCGAGGCCTGCATCCCATTAGTGCCGAAACCGAATGGATACCCACCACCACCGTACCCCTGAGCGATGAGCAAGCCGAGGAAGTGCTAAAGCTGGTGGATAAGCTGGAGCAAGACGACGACGTGCAAAAGGTATTTTACAACCTGGCCTAAGCCTTCACGTCGTGTTTTGGCAGATTACCTCAAAGCTATCCGTAAAGTTCAAAGTGGATGGCTTTTTTATCGTAACCCAAAGCCTGAATGTTTTGGCGGGCTTGGTCAATCATTTGCTTCCAGCCGCACAAGAAAAACGCAGCCGGCGCCAATTGTAAGCCGCTGCCATCGGCAGCTTCTACCCTGTTGTTAAGCACAAACTCCTCGTACACAGCGTGCACATAACCCGTACGCTGTAGAAGATGGTTGTTGGCACTTTCGCGGCTGTAAGTGGGCAAGAAATGAAAGCCTGGCAATTGCGATTCCAACGTCTTTAGCTCGTGGTAATAAAGGCTGTCGGCAAAGGTGCGGCAGCCAAAAATGAGGTACACATTTTGGTGTGGCACTTGGTGGCGGTGCATGTGGTGTACCATACTGCGAAATGGAGCAATACCCGTGCCGGTACAAATTAGATATAGGTC
This sequence comes from Bacteroidota bacterium, assembly GCA_004292575.1. Lineage (GTDB taxonomy): Bacteria > Bacteroidota > Bacteroidia > Chitinophagales > Chitinophagaceae > Phnomibacter. Next base: position 2,441 of record RDXD01000438.1, on the reverse strand, counting down.
AGAATCGATGGTGGGTGGCAGCGTAAACTTCCCCTGAGGGCCCCTTAGCGTGAGGCTAAGTCCCACATTGCCAAACTCCCAAAGCCAGGCCGTACCCAGCCCGCCTTCGAGCTTTACAATTACCAGTTCAAACGTGTTGGTACCGTTGGGCGCACTGGCTATGCTGTAACTGCGCCAGCGGCGGTTCTTTTGCTCATGTATGGGCAAATCGAAGGTAACAAACTGACCGGGTTCAAAATCAAATACAGTTAATTCAGGTATTTCGAAAAAGAACCGCTTGGTAGTAGGCGTTTCGTCTATAATGGCAGTAAGGGTAGCTTGCATCCAGGGAGGTAACATGGCAGAAATTTTTACCCTACAATTTTAGCACATTAGTACCATTTGCGCCATATTATCTTGGTTTGTACCAGTGCAATACACGTTTTAGAGGGCACACAACGGTGATGCTACCAGGTGTTTTTGGGTATGGTATCGAGTATATTTTGATAGCTTTGATAACGCTGCTGGTGCATTTGTCCATCGGCAATAGCCGCTTTTACGGCACAGTTGGGCTCGTTTAGGTGTAGGCAGTTGTTAAACTGGCAGCCTGTCATTAGTTGCCGCATTTCGGGGAAATATTGCGCCAACTCACTGGGTGGTACATCTACCACACCAAATTCTCGCACACCCGGCGTGTCAATAACGCGGCCACCAAAATCCAAATCAAACATTTCGGCAAAGGTGGTGGTGTGCATGCCCTTTCCACTCCAAGCGCTAACGGCTCCAGTTCGCAAATCCATTTTCGGAAACATGGCGTTTAAAAAACTAGACTTCCCTACGCCGCTGTGGCCACTTAGCAGGGTGGTTTTTTGGCGCAACAATTCGCGGGCTTCAGCTATACCATATCCGGTTTGAACGCTTATAGCTACTACGGAGTAACCCGCGGCACCGTACATGTGGCGCCAAAGCTCAAAATGGTCCTGCTCCTTTGCACGCCAAGTGTCTTGCTTGTTGAAAACGAGCACCGCCGGCACATGATAGGCCTCGGAGGCCACCAAAAACCTATCGATAAAGCCCTGAGAGGTACGGGGGTCCTTAAGGGTGCAAATTAGCAAGCTCTGGTCTAGATTTGCAGCAATTATGTGGTGCAGATTTTTATTGTGCGGGCTTTGGCGGGTAATGTAGTTGCGCCTATCGTCTATGGCAGTAATGGCGGCAATACCATCCTCTTCGGCATCAGCTTCTAGGGTTACCCAGTCGCCTACAGCAATGGGGTTGGTGCTGCTTAAATCTTCTGTGCGAAAAATGCCTTTTATTCGTGCTTTCCAGGGCTTGCCAGCCTCGTCAACCACATTGTACCAACTACCGGTGCTTTTATAAACCAATGCCTTCATATAAAAAAATGCGTGGGCAAAGGTGCGGGCTTTTTATGCAGAATGGGCAAAATCTACTGCCATTAGCAAGCCAACACCATTTCGGGGCAAGCCCTAACAAGCGTTATGCTTACAAAGCGCTTGATGTTTCAGCCAAATACAGCACAAACAGCCGCTTACCATCAACGCCAATAAAAAACGATAAGTTACCCCAAAACCGAGCCGGTTAACTACATCTGCAATTGGTAAGTTGCCGTAAAATGCATCAATTTTTCAGTTTTGTAAACACAATTTTAGCCTGCGAAAACTTGTAAGCGGCGTCTAAAAACTGCATCACCGCGGGCCAAGCGTTAACATCTAGATATTTAGCCCTGTATTGTTTCATTACCTTTAGCGACACCACATTACCCTCTACCGCAGCCACGCATATAAAGGCACCAGCATCGTTAGCCACATTGCGATTAAGATCTTCAACGCCCTCTGCTTGGTAACCAGCCGGAACCGTCATTTTTATTTCCCATTCAAAGGTTTTTGGATTGGTAAAATTAATGGGCGCGGTACGCACCCGCTCGTCTTTAGACAATTTTGTTTGGCCGGCAATCAGCAGTGGCAAGGGAATAATCAAATCGTCGCCCGCCCTGTTCATCATCTCATCAAATGAAAACTCCTCCTGATACTTTAGCGTTTGCTTTTTGTAACTGCGGCCATCCTGCAACAGTTTAAAGGAAGAATAGTCTTTTACATTTTCGCCATAATCACTTTCGGTCACCGACTTCATCAACTTGAGTTTCGACTCTTTCCACTCTTTTTTCCGCTTATTCCAATCTTCCTGCAATCTCGTCACGTCTCTTTCCGGCACATCCTGCCACATGCTGGCACCGTTAAAATTTTTATGATCGGTTTCTATATAGTTGGTTTCTGCCAATACCAAATCAATAATGGCTTCTTTGTTTATGCCATCGGCTTCAACCTGTTTTTTTACAACAAAATCACGCTTTTTTGCTAAGTATGTATATATTTGCTAAAATGATATAGCTAATTTAGAGCGTATTTCAAAGCTTTTTTTTGTTTGGAGAAATTTTATTTCAC
>RDXD01000043.1 GCA_004292575.1 Bacteroidota bacterium | reverse complement strand
AATGGCAGTACCAGTAACCTTTTACAGCCGCAAACCGTTTACAACCAAGCGGGTACTTACGCCGCACAGTTGATTATGAGTGTACCCTATAATACCGGTAATGTATGTGCCGATACTGCGACACAAACTTTGACTGTCGCCTCTACACTACCCGGATTATTTACAGCAAGCGATACGGCTAGTGCCTGTGCACCATTCACCGTTCAGTTTCAAAATATCAGTCATCCAACGGCTCAAACCAAATGGTTTGTAAACAATACTTTGGTACAAACAGGTGCATCATTTGCCAATACTTTTACTGCCAACGGAACCTACCCCGTACGCATGGAAGCTTTGCACCCAAGTGGTTGCACATTTGTAGCCGAAAAAACCATTGATTTAAGTGCTCCCACAGCTAGCTGGCAACACGATACGGGTGCTGTATGTAGCAGTCGTTTAGTTAACTTTCAAGCACAAACCAATGCTACGGTAGATAGTGTTCGCTGGTATTTTGGCGATGGTAATTCGCTGGTAACTAATGGCACTACCATACAGTACACCTATACACAAACCGGTCGCTTTACACCGTATGCAGTTATAAAACATGGCGGTGCCAATGGTTGTACCATTCCTTTGGTAGCTATCGATACTATTTTAGTAAATGCGGTGCAGGCTTCGTTTACACCAATGGTTACCAATGCCTGTGGTGTTTCTACTATTTCTTTACAAAATACCACTACTAGTTTTGAACCTATTATACAATCGCGTTGGTTGGTAGATAATGCTCACAGTCTTGCAGGTACTAGCGTACAGCAAACGGTTGCTGGCTTATCTCGTACGGTTCCGGTGCGTTTAATTACCACCGCATTAGGTGGCTGTACCGATACCATTACACAGCAGCTACCCGTTACCATTTGGAACTTACCTAATGCTGCTATAGTGGTGGATAGCATAGCTTGTGCTAGGCAGGCAGTAAGCTTTACACCGGCGGTAACAAGTACCGATAGTATTGCAGGTTTTCAGTGGAGTTTTGGTAACAATTTATTTTCCTCTGCCTTGCAGCCAAGCACACATTATGTAGCGGCCGGCACCTACACTGCACAGCTAGTAGCCCGTACTATACATAACTGTACCGATACTGCTATAAAAGTTATTACCGTAAAACCTACGCCAGTAGTAGTAGCCAATGCAGATAGGGTAGTTTGTAGGGGCCAATCTAGCACCTTACATGCTACTGGCGCCACCAATTATATCTGGAGTCCGGCTTTGGAAATTACTGGCATTACATCGGCTACGCCATCGGTTTTACCTAGCCAAAGTAGGCAGTATATAGTGTTAGGGTACGATGCTGCGGGTACTTGCTTTGCCAGCGATACCGTGAATATTACGGTACAGCAACCCATAGATGTTACTGTAAATAGAAATGATAGCATTTGTATAGGTAGCAATACCCGACTAACCGCTGCAGGTGCTGCTAAATATAGCTGGAGCCCTGTAAATGGTTTAAGTAATACCAATAGTTTTAGTACCGTAGCTCAACCCAATTTTACTACTACGTACACCGTTACGGGAACCGATGAGTATGGTTGTTTCACAGATACGGCAAAGGTTACCGTGGCTATAGGGTTACCGCCTACAGTAGATTTGGGTTCCGATAAAACATTGGCCACTGGTACACAGCTGCCGCTAACTACTAAAGTTACCAATGGTCCCATACGTAATTGGTTATGGAGCGGTGCCGATTTATCGTGTACTACTTGTGCGGTGCCTACAGTAAATGTAAAAGCAGCTGGCTGCTACACTGTGAAAGCCACTACCGCTTATGGCTGTACCACGGCCGATACACTTTGTGTAAAAGTATTCTGCGAAAGTGCTCAGGTATTTATACCCAATGCATTTACGCCCGATGGCGATGGACAGAACGATGTATTTATGATACGTGGTAGCGGTATTAAAATGGTAAAAAGCGTACGTGTATTTAACCGCTGGGGTCAGGTAGTTTTTGAACGTGCCAATGTGCAACCCAATGTACCAAGCCAAGGCTGGGATGGTAAAATAAACGGTATACCCGCCAGTACAGATGTATATATATACACTTGTGAGGTGGTATGCGAAAACGATGTTCCTTATACATACAAAGGCAATGTGGCCATTATTAAATAATTATTCCCATGAAAAAAATTAGCATATTGATATGGGCTTGTACAGCGTGGGTGATAACTACAGCACAAGATTTATCTTTTTCGCAGTTTTACGAAAAGCCTTTGCTACGCAATCCAGCCTTAGCAGGTGTGTTTGATGGCGATGTAAGGGTTACCGGTGCTTTCAGAAACCAATGGCAAAGTATTTCGGTGCCGTTTCAAACTAGTGCTGCTAGTATAGAGTACAAAATTCCGTTTAACCAGCATGGCGATTGGCTTACACTAGGCTTGCAAAGCACTTTAGATGTAGCAGGCGATATAAAGCTAAAACGCACCCAAGTTTTACCCGTTTTAAATTTCCATAAATCCCTCAGTGCCGATGAAAGTAAGTACCTAAGTATTGCTTTTAGTGCTGGCCCTGTAAACAGTCAGTTCGATCCTACCAAGCTAAAATTGAACGATCAATTTATGGGTGGGGCCTACAACCCCAATGCTCCCACCCAGGTGTTTGAGCGTACCGGATTTAATTACTGGACAGCCAGTACTGGCATTAGCTACAGCAGCTCCTACGGCGAGGATATTAAGTATTATGTAGGGGTGGGTTTGCTTCATTTTAATAAACCCAAAGTGGCTTTTTATACCAGTAATAGCGATGTGTATTTGCAGCCCAAACTGGCCTTAAATGGTGGCATTACCATACAAACTACCGAGGTAAATAGAATTATAGGATACGCCGATTATTTTAGCCAAGGGGGTAATAAACAATTTATGATGGGGATGCTGTATGGTACCGATAT
>RDXD01000437.1 GCA_004292575.1 Bacteroidota bacterium | reverse complement strand
AATCAAAAATTGACTCGCTAGATGCGCTTTTAAAGCAAAACAAACAAGCGGCCACTGCCAAAGCAAAGGCAGAGTATGAGGTTTTGTTGCAACAACTGAGTATGGCCGAAAAAAATATGAACGATTGGATGGATGAGTTTGATCCCGACCCCAAGTTTTCAACATCCGACTCTCTTACGGCTTATTTTAAGGCCCAAAAAACATCGGCGGAGCGCATGAAAGTGGCTGTTTTTGCCGCCATAGACAGTGCTAAGGCTAAAGTTTTGCAATAGACCTAACCCAGAAAGCGGGCCATTTCTGACTGATATTGAAGCGCAATTTCAGCCGCCGCTTCGGCAAAATCTTCTTTTTCGGAGGCATAAATAATGGCCCTGCTGGCATTTACCAGCAAGCCTGCGCTTGGGGTTAGTCCGTGCCGGCTTATGTCGGCCAGGCTGCCTCCCTGAAAACCTACACCCGGCACCAATAAAAAATGCTCCGGTACCAATGTGCGGATATGCGCCAATTCGCTACTTTGGGTAGCACCCACTACAAACATGAGGTTGTTAACAGTGCCCCAGCTGCTTACTTTTTCCAGCACCTGTTGGTATAGCTCGTGGGAATGGGTAGGCTTAGCCAAGTTTGGCACCAGTTGCAACTGTGGCTGTTCGGCCGCCAACCTAAGCCGTTGAAAATCGGCACTGCCTGCATTGCTGGTTAAGGCCAATACGATGGTCCACTTATTAGCATATTCCAAAAACGGACGAATGCTGTCGAAGCCCATGTACGGCGCCACCGTAATGGCATCTGCCCCCATGGTTTCAAAAAAAGCCTTGGCATATTGGTGGCTGGTATTGCCAATATCGCCACGCTTGGCGTCGGCTATTTTGAAATGCGTATTGGGTATATAGTCAAAGGTTTCTTGCATTATTTCCCAACCCTTAGCACCCATGGCCTCGTAAAAAGCTGTATTTATTTTGTATGCCACACAGTAGTTTTTAGTGGCATCTATAATGGCTTTATTAAACTCGAGCACAGCATTTTTCTTTGCTTGCATGTACGCGGGTATTTGTGCTACATCGGTATCTAAGCCAACGCACAAATAGCTTTTTTTGTCAAAAATTTGCTGGCTAATATGGGCAAAAGTCATGGTAGTGTAGTTGTTGTGTAATGCTGTAAAAGTGCCACTTTTAAGGCTATAAACCAACCGCTAAGTATGTGGTTAGCGCAACACGCCCGCAGCCCACTGCACACCGTACAAGGTTTTATAAAACTTAGCCCTTAGCTCGCTCAGCTTTTGCTGGGCTTCCAGCACTTTATTTTCGCGACTGTTTATTAAGAACAGCGAGCTTTCACCAATATCAAACCGTAATTTTTCCACCTCAAACACCTTTTGATAGGCCGCCAGCGACTGTTCGGCAATGGTAATTTGCTGTTGGTATTGCAGCAATTGGGTGTAGTACGACTTTACCTTATTGTCAATGCTAAGGCGTGTAGCATCTTGCTCTATGGCAGTGCTTTCAATTTTGAGTTTAGCAGCCTTGTAGTCGCCGCGCCCCTGCCGCAAAAACAGTGGCATTCCCACATCAATGCCATACTTAAAGTTGTTGCGCAAGCTAGTGGCGTTCCAGCCCTTCCAGAATTCGTAATCTCTGGCCAAAGCATTGTACTTAAAATTAACGGTGGGCAAAAGACTCTGAAATTTTAATCGCCGCTCCACATCCAATGCATCCAGTTTAAACCCGTAATTGCGCAGTTTAGGGTGGTTGGCATCGGCAGCCTGCACGTATTCTGCCAAAGGCGCATAGGTAATGTCGGCAGGCTGTGGTTTTAACAAGGCCACAGCGGGTACAATATTGCTGGGTAGCTGATAGGGTGTATTATTCTTTTGCCACAGAAAATTACTCAGTTCAAGGCCGGCCGTTATAAAATTCATTTCGGCCTCGTTGCGCAGGTTTCTAAAAATCAGTATTTGGGTAAGCGCTTCGGTGCTATCCACACCCGCTCTATCGCCTTGCACTACGGTTACCTGAATTAATTTGTAGCGGTCTTCGTTTATGCGCACCGCATCGGTAAGCACTTGCAACAGTTGATACTGCAGTGCCCAAAACCAATACGCATCTATGGCATCAAACAGCAAATCGTTTACCGCCAATTCGCGATCAGCTTTGCTCATTTCCACAAAAATCTTGCTTTGCTCAATGGTGGCCCTGCGCCTATCGTACACTAGGTTTTTTGCCAGTGGAACCATAAGGCCAGCGTAGCTGCTTTGGCCAATAGTTATTTCATCATTGGTAAACAGACCATTATTATTTTCAACACCAGCAAAAAAATCAACACCAAACCAAGTAGGTATTTTTAATTCCCCATTGAAGTAGTTATAATAATTCTTGCTATCAAAAGTTTTTCTATCCGCATTGAAGTAGATAGACGGATCCAGCAAACCCCGGCTTGCCAACAGCTGCTGGCGGGCAATATCTACATCAATACCCGCTTGGCGCACCACGGGGTGGTATTGGCGTACAATAGCTAAGAATGCCTCGGGCGAAAGCTGCTGCGGCAATGGTTGGGACATGGCAGGTATGCCAGCGCCTAACGCCAGTAGCACCATTAGCAAGGGGATAATGCTGCGCTTTACCAGACTTGAAATCATTTTTTTATACACCAAAAAGTAATGCAACTGTGTGAGATATTATTTTTTTGCTTTCTTGGGTTCCTCAGTAGCGTAAAAATCAGGCGGAAATCCGTTTATGTTTCGCCAAAGCTCGTACCAAATCTGCACATCTTTTAGCAACGCAAAGCCCTGTGCACCCGCGCCCAGCTTCATATTTTTTGGCCATGGTCTATCGTTGGGGTCTTCCGTTACCAATATTCTAAACTTGCCATTTACGCTGCGGTTGGTTTCTACAGCCACCACTTTGCCACCAAAGGTACCGTATGAGGCAGCCGGCCAGCCACTAAACACAATGGCAGGAAACCCGTCGAACATGAACCTCACTTTGCGTCCGGTGTCAATTAGGGGCAAGTCCATGGGTTCTATAAACAACTCGGCTGCGTACTTAATCTCAGAGGGTACAATCTCCACAATTTTTTCGCCTTCTTTAATAATTTCGTTTATCCCCGATTTTGCCGCGTGAATGACCTGCCCGCTTTGAGGTGCCACCAAATAGTAGAATCCTGAACGGTTAGTAATGTTCTGCTTTTTTATTTCCAGTGATGCCACTTTTTCGTTTGCACCCGCAATTTCGCTACTGCTGGCAAACTGGTCGCCTTGCGCTTTGGCTATTTTTTCGCCGTATTCCTGCACGGCGTTATTTAAATCGAGCTTGTTAATAACCAAATCCTGTTGCAAATTGCCCAAATCGTTTTGTTTTTCGGTGGCTATGGCCAAGGCTTTTTGATAGCCCGCGTTGCGGCGTTCAAATTCGAACTGGCTAATGGCACCTTCGGCGAGCATTGTTTTGGCCCTCGTTAGCTGGTCGCCAAACTGCTTCACATCTATATTAGCTGCTGTCAACTCGGCCTTTTTGGCTTCAATTTTCCTGTTTATTTGCACCAGCTTATTCTGTAGGCTACTTACCTTTAGTTCCCGCTGCTGCTCCAAATTGCTGATTTGCTGCCCGGCTGTGGCAATTTTTCCTTCGTAAAAGCGGGCTTTATCCCTGTTTTGGGCTATTTGGGTCTGGGTACGTGGAATAATTAGTGGGTCTAAATAATCGTCTTTTACCTCTCCCAATTGCAAAATGGTATCGCCCACATTCACATAGTCACCTTCTTTTACATACCACTTTAAAATTTTGCCCGGTATTTGGCTGTTAAGCTCCTGTGGCCTCTGGTTTTGATACAGGGTGGTTACAAAACCCTTCGAACGGATATTTTGTGTCCATGGCAAAAATAAAAACCCTACAAACACCAATACAATGGTCCAAAAAATGCGGCTCCTGTAGTTTTTCCGATTGCTTTCGTATATCAACGGAAAGCTCTTAAAGCTTTCGGGCAGCCGTGCTTCTATGTTGCCATCCAGATTTACCGTGCGCATATACTCACCGTTTTTTTTATTAATTACCGTTTGCCACCAAGGCTACTGAGCCATCGGTTACCCTGTAGTGGGTTCGACAATTGTTTAAGAATATAGGGTCATTGGTAGCTAGTATAATGGTAGTATCCCGTTGCAATTCACCAATTAGCTGCGCAATCAATCGCTTGCTATCCATATCCATACCATCGCAGGGTTCTTCCAAAAGCAGCAACTCGGGTTTACCAGCAAGTGCACGAAGCAGCAATATTTTTTGGGTGGTGGTTTTGTTGAGACGGTTTCCCATGGGGTCGAGCTTGGTATCAAACCCCTTTGGCAATTTAGCAATAAATTTATCAATCCCTATTTTGGCAGCCAACACCATCAACTCCTCGGGCGTGTAGGTAGTATTGCCCAACGCTATATTTTCCCAAAGTGTGCCAGCAAATATTTCTTGCTGGTTAAACGATATACCAATGCGGCAGCGAAGCGAGGCCACGTTATAATTTCCTATGGGAATACCGTTGATGGTGATTTGACCTTCGAATTGTTGATAGGCACCCGTAAACATACGTAGTAAGGTGCTTTTTCCCGAACCCTCGGAGCCACTAAAACAGGTGAGCCCATAAGCAGGCACATCAACAGTGGCATTTTGCAGCACCAGATCGTTGTCTTTATAACCAAACGTCAGATTTTTTACCGACACTGCAATGGGCGTGCCTTGCTCCAACATCAGCGTGCCTTCTGCCTCCAAAGGTTTGTCCATTACCTTGCCTAGCTTTTCTACGCTGGTCAACACATCGTACATTTTATCTAGGCTAACTATAAACTTTTCTACGCTTGCCAGCACGGTTATAATTACAATTTCCGCTGCCACAAATTGACCCACATTTAATTCTTGATTAATCAACAGCACGCTACCCACCACCAGCATAGCCAACGTTATAACCACTTTAAAGGCAATGAGTGCCCAATATTGCAGCATTAGAATTTTAAAGTGGCTCGTGCGGGCTTTTAAATAACCGCTAACCAAGGCGTCTGTTTTATGCAGGTGCATTTGGGTCTGTCGGCCAAATTTTAGGCTACGCATCACCCTTGCCATTTCTTGTAGCCAAGCTGCCACTTCATATTTATAGTCGCTTTCTAGCAAACTGGTTTCTAAACCACGCTTGCTGCTGTAGCGAATAATTAGATACAGCAAAAGCACCAATAAAATACCGAAGAAAATGAATACGGAATTGTAAAAGCTAAGCAAAAGAAGCCCAAAAATGATTTGGATGGTAGCCACAGGAATGTCGAGCAATAGTTTGCTGAGCCCCTTTTGCAAACCTACAATATCGAAAAAACGGTTTACAAGCTCGGGCATATAATAGCCATCCACACTCCGCATGTCTAACTTTGGCAGCCGGTAACTAAACTCAAAAGCGTACTGCGTAAACAACTGTTGCTGAATTTTTTCATTTACCCTCATTTGACTTACCTGAAGCACACCGGAAAATAAAACTCCCACCGTTACCAAGGCTATCAAAATGACCATGCTGGTACTAAATGCACCAGCCAATACAAAATTGATGATGCTTTGGATGCCAATGGGAACGGTAAGCTGGAGCAAGCCATACAAAACAGCATAAAAGTAAATGGCCGATATTTCTTTACTCTCGAGTTTTATTACGCTAAACAACCTTGAGACTGCCGAGGTTACCGAAGATTGTTCTGTTGCTCCCATATATGATGAATTTTGATGCGCGGTGCGGTAAGCGGTTAGGCAATAAGCACCCGAAATACTCTTTAATTTGCGGCTGCAAAAGTAGGGTGCTACCCTGCTACATAGTTGCACGCCAAACCGAATTAGAAAAAGATTAGACTTTTTTTTCAATTCCCAGCTGTACACAACAGCTACTACGCCAACATTGTTAGCGGAAACCAACTTTAAACAGACGGATAAGCATGCATTTTGGGGTTGGCGCTGCGCCCAAATCGCATTTTTATCGTTTTGTAAACAGTTTTGACCGTGCTGCATTGCGCTCCGCCTTTATCTTCGATGGCCAATACTTGATGCAACACACTACCTCCAAACTACTGTCGATAGTTGTGCCATTGTGGCTTTGCTTTTGGCAGCTGTCTGCCGTAGGCCAGCAGCGGTGGGAACTAACTGGCACCGTGTACGATAAAAGTCAGCGCAACATTATTGATGGGGTAACCGTGCAAACCACCAGCGGACGCGGCACAGCTACAGACTCCCTTGGACGATACAGAATCATTGTCTCCAACACCGATTCTGTATATTTTTCGTACCAAAACCGCGTAACGGGCAAGTATCCGGTGACTAGTTTTGAAGACCCCACGCAGTTTAACATGAGTATCCATATAAATGTGTTTGCGCTACCTAACGTCACCGTAAGAGCTCGCAACTATCGCATGGATAGCCTCAGCAATCGGCAGGATTACGCAAAGTACTTTAATTACAGTAAGCCCAACCCCCTCACTAGTATCAATGTAGGTCCTACGGGCGTGGGTATGGACCCCAACGCCATTATCAACATGTTTCGTTTTAAGCGTAACCGCCAGTTACAATCGCTACAAAAACACTTGTTAGAAGATGAACAAAGCCGCTATATAGACTTTAGGTTCAACAAAAACTTTGTAAAAGAGCTTACCAACCTCTCGGGCGACCAACTTAAAATGTTTATGCGAAAATATAGGCCGCCGTACGACTTTGTAGTGCTGACCAATAATTTAGAACTGGGCTACTACATACAGCAATGCTACCGAAAAGACAAAGGCCAACTGCCACAGGGCTTGTTGATTTACAGCTTGGGTATTGATACCATCAATTTTGGCCGTTAGCCTGCTATTTATTGTTTCACCCCGCTATATAAGACCAGCGCAGGTTCCCCAAAACACCATACCCTGAAGTTACCAAACGCTTTAAATGCGGAAAGTTTAAATCCGGCAAGAAGGGAGCTTCCTTTGCACGCTGGGTTGAAAGATGACCACAACACGCCACGCTGGAGACGCCGACCGTGCTTACTTAAACGCGTTGAGGCCGGTAATGTCGAATCCGGTAATCAACAAATGAATATCATGGGTGCCTTCGTAAGTAATTACACTTTCGAGGTTCATAATATGGCGCATAATGGGGTATTCGCCGGTAATGCCCATGCCGCCAAGCATTTGGCGAGCGTCGCTAAGTACGTCCTTGGCCACTTGGCAACTGTTGCGCTTGGCCATGCTTATTTGCGCCGGTGTGGCGCGGCCTTCATTCATAAGCACACCCAGGCGCCATACCATCAGTTGGGCCTTGGTAATTTCGGTAATCATTTCGGCCAGCTTTTTTTGCTGCAACTGAAAACCACCAATGGGCCTTCCAAACTGTACGCGCTGCTGGCTATAGCGCAAAGCAGTATCGTAGCCATCCATGGCAGCACCCAAAGTACCCCAGGCTATGCCATATCGGGCTTTGCTTAGGCAACCCAACGGCCCTTTCAGGCCTTCTACATTGGGCAATAGGTTTTCTTTTGGCACTTTTACGTTATCAAACACCAGCTCGCCGGTGGCACTGGCCCTTAAACTCCATTTGTTGTGGGTGGTAGGTGTGCTAAACCCTTCCATACCCCGTTCTAGTATAATACCCCGAATTTTTCCCGCTTCATTTTTGCCCCATACCACAGCCACCTGGCTAAAGGGAGCGTTACTTATCCATTGCTTAGCACCATTTACCACATAGTGATCGCCGGCATCCACAATGGTGGTGAGCATGCCACCGGGATCGCTACCGTGATTGGGTTCGGTAAGCCCAAAACAACCCAGCCACTCTCCGCTGGCCAACTTAGGCAGGTATTTTTGCCGCTGCGCTTCGCTGCCATAGGCATAAATAGGAAACATTACTAAACTACCCTGCACACTGGCCGTGCTGCGTACACCGCTATCGCCACGCTCAAGTTCCTGCATCATTAGCCCATAACTAATGTAGTCTAGCCCACCGCCGCCATAGGCTGCCGGAATGGTGGGGCCAAAGCAACCAAGGCTACCCAATTGCGCAACAATGTGCTGCGGAAACTCGGCCCGCTGGGCAAAATCTTCGATAATGGGCGAAATTTCCGTTTTCACGTACTGGCGCACCGCACCGCGTATCATCAGTTGTTCTTCGGTAAGAAGATCGTCGAGCATGTAATAATCGGGGCTTTCAAACAGGTCTTGTTGTGGCATAGCAGGCGTATGTTTTTTGCGAGGTCAAAAATAGGTTTTATATGTTGTGCAGCCGCTTACTGTTGAGCAGCAAGACGCTTTTACCATTAAACCGCCCCATAAATTCGCATCTAAAAACTTTAAAACGAAGCTTCAAAAGATTTTGCAGCACCTTTGTAGCAAATATTGGTACACATGTTTACAGGTATTGTAGAGGCTTTAGGTACGGTGCAAAGTATTGACACACAGGGGGATAACCATCTTTTTTGGATAAAAAGCAACTTGGCCGAGCACGTAAAGGTAGATCAGAGCGTTAGCCACAGTGGCGTATGCCTTACTGTGGACGCATTGCAACAGGGCATGCATCGCGTAACAGCCATTGCCGAAACGCTTTCAAAAACCAATTTGGGCAAATGGCAGCCGGGCACTGTAATAAATCTAGAGCGATGTGTGCCCGTAAACGGACGCTTAGATGGGCATTTGGTGCAGGGCCATGTGGATGCTTTGGCCCAGTGTACCCGCGTGGTTGATGCCAATGGCAGCTGGACTTACACATTTGAGTTTGATAAGCAATACGGCCACCTGGTAATAGAAAAAGGCAGTGTTTGCCTAAACGGTATCAGCCTTACTTGCTTTAACCTTACTCCCAATAGCCTTGAGGTGGCCATTATTCCATACACCTACACGCATACCAACCTTTGCCATGTGGAGGCTGGCAGCACAGTAAACATTGAGTTTGATATACTGGGGAAATATTTGGCCCGGTGGAAACAATTGCAGGAAGGATAGGTAGCCATCGGTCCCATCTACTTTAGCTCCCGCATCGGCTATTTGAAACTAAAAAGGGTCTCCACAAAATTGGCTTTATCAAAAACGAGTAAATCGGTCATTTTTTCGCCCAACCCAATGTAGCGTACCGGAATTTTCATCTCGTGGCTCACCGCCAGTACAATACCACCCTTTGCAGTGCCATCGAGTTTCGTAATGGCCAACCCAGTAACCTCGGTGGCAGCAGTAAATTGTCTGGCTTGCTCCAGGGCATTTTGACCAGTGCTGCCATCCAACACCAACAGCACTTCGTGCGGGGCTTCGGGCATTAGCTTTTTCATAACCCGCTTTATCTTGGTAAGCTCGTCCATTAAATGCACTTTGTTGTGCAAGCGGCCAGCGGTATCAATAATGATGATATCGGCCCCCTTGGCCAGGCCACTTTGCAGGGTGTCAAAGGCCACCGATGCAGGGTCCGAGCCCATGGGTTGTTTCACAATTTGTACACCTACCCTTTCGCTCCACAGGGTTAACTGCTCCACGGCAGCGGCCCTAAACGTATCAGCCGCACCCAGCAGCACCGACTTGCCAGCCTGCTTAAACTGATGGGCCAGCTTGCCAATGGTGGTGGTTTTGCCCACACCATTAACGCCCACCACCAACAGCACATACGGCTTTGGCATACCCTGCAGGTTAAATCCAGCACTAAGGTGGTCGGGCGCATCTACCAACAAAGCCGCCATTTCAGCTTGCAATATACCATTTAACTCACTGGTATTGAGATACTTGTCTTTCTTCACCCGTTCCTTTATGGCATCAATTATGGCAATGGTAGTAGCAATGCCCACATCGGCAGCAACCAATGCCTCCTCCAAATCATCGAGCAATTCATCATCAATACTGCTTTTGCCGGCAATGGCTTTGGTAATTTTACTAAAAAAACTTTGCTTGGTGGTTGACAGTCCCTCGTCAAGTGTTTCCTTTTCTTTTTTACCAAAAAGTCTATCGAAAAATCCCATACAAAAAATAATAAGACCAAGCTATGGCCGTGATTGATCAATTTGCTTAGCGCCAATTAAGCCCGTAGGGTAAACAGGAAGCGCTAATTAGAAAATGGCAGTCATAACAAAAAAAGCTGCCACACAAATGTATGACAGCTAATGCGTTACAAGTCGCTTCGATGACTATTATTTTTCAGCCAAAAAGTCTTTTACCTTGTCTTTGTGGACAATGGCTTCTTTAAACGTGTATGCACCAGTTTTAGGACTGCGCACGGCCTTTATAACCTTGCTCCAGTTTTTAGCTTCTGCTGCTGCTTTTTGGTCTTTGGTTTTGATAGCGGTTTTAGCTGCTTTTGCCATTGTATTATGCTTTGACGATGATAGATGTTAGCCGTGACTTTAAGCCTAACTGCCACACTGGCGTTATGCTACAAAAGCACTTCTTACTTAATTTCTTTGTGTACAGTTACTTTCTTCAAAATGGGATTGAACTTCTTGAGTTCCATACGCTCTGGCGTATTTTTCTTGTTTTTCACCGTGATGTAGCGGCTGGTTCCAGGCTTACCGCTGTTTTTGTGCTCTGTGCACTCCATTATAACCTGCACCCGGTTGCCTTTACTTTTCTTTGCCATGTTATTATTATTTGATACTTAACTCAATATGGTGGCCCTAATTTTAGACTGCCACGCCTTTGGCGCGCAACTCTTTTACCACGGTCAACAAACCATTTTTGTTGATGGTACGTATGGCCTCGCCGCTTACCTTCAATGTAATCCACTTGTCTTCCTCAGCCAAAAAGAAACGCTTTGTTTGCAAGTTTGGATTGAAACGACGCTTTGTCTTGATATTAGAATGGCTTACTTTATTGCCAGTGATGGGCTTTTTTCCGGTTACCTCACATACTCTTGCCATAATGCTTTATTTTTTGGGAATGCAAAAGTGCAGCAACGCGGCGACATAGCCAAATGAATTTTAACCCAACAAATAAAAAAACTGCTGGCTCGCGGTTTTAAAGCCGGCGCCCCTTAATTTTACCGCCATGTCAGTGCATCCAAACGTTTCTTTTTTACGCAGCAACCTCGATTTTCTCGACCATCCCTTGGGGTAGTGGATGCCAATACCCTCGCCTTTATTGCTGTAGCCCCAAAGCGGGCGCTTTCCAATCTCATTACCGTTTCAACTAACTGATTCACCCGGATCTTTATCTCTACCATTATGACTGCCACCGTTACAGGCCTTTCGGCCATTTCTGAGCATTACCTTGACCTAGAAGAGCGCTACGGCGCACACAATTATCACCCCCTGCCCGTGGTTTTAGAAAAAGGCCATGGCGTATTTTTATATGATGTTGATGGCAAGCGCTACTTCGATTTTTTAAGCGGCTACAGCGCTGTAAACCAAGGCCACTGCCATCCGCGCATTATTGATGCCTTAACCCAACAAGCGCAGCAACTTACGCTTACTAGCCGCGCTTTTCACAGCAATTTGCTGGGCCGATATTGCCAATACATAACCAATTACTTTGGCTATGAGCGGGTTTTGCCTATGAATACTGGCGTTGAGGGCGGCGAAACAGCCATTAAACTAGCCCGCCGCTGGGGATATGCCAACAAAGGCATTGCCCCAAACAGTGCCAAAGTGGTGTTTGCAAAGCATAATTTTTGGGGCCGCACGCTGGCAGCCATTAGCAGCAGCACCGACCCCACCAGCTACAACCAGTTTGGCCCATACATGCCGGGCTTTGAGCTGGTAGATTACAATAACCTAGAGCAATTGGAGGAAGCATTTAAAGACTACAATGTAGCTGCCTTTATGGTGGAGCCCATACAGGGAGAAGCCGGCGTGGTGGTGCCCGACCCCGGCTATTTAAGCGGCATACGGCGGCTTTGTAACCAATACAACGTGCTGTTTATAGCCGATGAAATACAAACCGGCTTGTGCCGTACGGGCAAAATGCTGGCCTGCCACCATGAGGAGGTAAAACCCGACATATTGGTGCTGGGCAAGGCGCTGAGCGGTGGCGTGCTACCCGTAAGTGCGGTGCTGGCCAATGATGAAATAATGATGAATTTAAAACCCGGCGAGCATGGCAGCACTTACGGCGGAAATCCCCTGGCCTGCGCCGTGGCCATGGCCGCACTAGAGGTTTTAAAAGACGAAAACCTAGCAGAAAATTCAGAAACAATGGGCATTCGACTGCGCCGCGGTATTGAAGCCATACAATCACCATGGGTGCAACTGGTTCGCGGCAAGGGCTTGCTAAACGCTGTGGTGATAAACCACCCGCAGCCCGAAGCGGCCTGGGATTTGTGCCTAATTTTAAAGGACAACGGCTTGCTGGCAAAACCAACCCAAGGCGATAAAATCCGTTTTGCTCCACCCCTCATCATAACCGCCGAACAAATAGACGAGTGCGTGCACATTATTGCCAAAAGCTTGGCGTTGCTTTAAATAACAGCTTGGCATAACATTGGTTGGGGGTGTCTAAGGCCCAAAGCTTTAGGCACCTTCACCCATTTCGTTGCTCCGCTCGGTAAGCACGCCAAGTATTTTTGTGCTGTAGTACTTTACAGCCGGCAACCGCTTTGCTTTCCACAGCTCGGCGCGGGCATATTTGGCAGCATCCTCTAGCGCTATTACCGGCATGGGGTAGTCGTGCCCCAACACACAGCCATACGCTTTCTGCTCAAACAAGCTCAGCTTCCATGGCTCATGCACAAATGCGTCGGGTAGCTGCTGCAGTTGTGGCAGCCATTTTTTAACAAACACACCCTTGCTGTCGTGCTCCTGACCCTGCTTTACCGGGTTGTAAATGCGAATGGTATTGATGCCCGTAACACCTGCCTGCATCTGAAACTGCGGATAGTGAATACCCGGCTCGTAATCGAGAAACTGACGCGCCAAATGGGCGGCCCCAGCTTGCCACGGCTGCCACAAATGATGGGTTAAAAAGCTTACCAGCATGGCACGCATCCTAAAGTTGATGTACCCTGTTTGCTGTAGGCAGCGCATGCAGGCATCCACCATCGGCACCCCGGTTGTACCCGTTTTCCAAGCCTCCACCAACGCGTCGTTAGTATGCAGTCTAATGGCGTTAAAACCAGGGTTCATGTTTTCAAACTCAATACTGCAAAGGGTTTCAAACTTTTGCACAAAATGGGCGTGCCACAGTAACCGCTGCTGAAAAAATTTTAAATGCTTTTTAAATTGGCCGCCAGCCTGCGCCTGAATACTGGCTGCTTGGTACACCTGCCTAAGGCTCAAACTACCGTACGCCAGGTAGGGCGATAAGCGGCTGCAACTGATGCGGCTTTCTGTAGGCTTAGAAATATGATACTGGTAGCCGAGGCACCGCTGCGCAGTAAACCCTTGCAAATACGATGTGCCCGCGGTGGGGCCACCGGGCTGCATACCTGTTGTAGCACTTTGCAGGCTGTTGTAAAACGGCCTGTTGCCTTCTACTTCAAAAGGATGCTCGAAACGATCTATCACCTGCAATGGCCCAAAATTTACCACATTTACGGGTGCCGAGGCGTAAGTAAACCAAGACGCACTCCACCGCTGCCGCAAGTGCAAGCCACGCATAATGCCTTTGTGCGGAAACTGGAGCCAAGTAAGCCCTCTTTGCAGGCACCAGCGTTGTACGGCCTTATCCCGTTCAAAAGAAAGGGCATTCCCCGTTTCTTCATAACTCAACACCTTTAGCACCCTAAACTTTTGGCAAATAAAGGCAAGTGCGTCAATTGCCGATGCATGCATGATGCACAGGTGCTTTGCGCCAAGCAAACGCTGCAAGTTTTGTAAGCTTTGCCACGCAAACCGGGCATGACGAAGGTCGTGATCCGGAGCGGCCATTAGTTCCGGCTCAAATAAGTATAACAGCAGCACAGGCACCTTGGCTGCACAGGCCTGCGCCAGCGGCGCATGATCGGTCAACCGCAAATCGCGTTTAAACCAAACCACATTAATGCTTAAGTCTGTAACCATACGCCTCAGAATCAATAAAAACAGGCCCCCAGCAGGGGCACACAACCTTAACCCAACTAAAGCAAATTTGTTCTCATATTTGCGCCCAATACCAAGCACGTGATACAATACTTTAAAAATATTGACCAGCAAACCGTGGAAATACAAAGTGCCGAAAATGGTGCTTGGGTAAATGTGCTTCCGCCGCTAAAACAAGAGGAATTTGAGCAGTTGAGTGCAGCGCTAGACATACACATGGACTTTTTGAGCGACTCGCTCGACATTGATGAAAAAAGCAGGTACGAGGTGGATGACAGCAGCAAGTTGATTGTGATAAAAACACCGGCAGAAAACAACTCCTTTAACGAAAGCGATGCCTACTACATCACCATTCCCATTTGTATTATTCTTACCCACAACCAAATTGTAACGGTAAACAGCTTTGACAATGGGGCCATAAAAAAGTTCTTCAACAGTTTTAAAAACCGCAAACCAGACAACCGAAAAATGATGGTGCTGAAGGTGTTTGAAAAAATTGTGATGAACTACATGGACTTTTTAAAAGAAATTAACCACCGACGCAATCTATTGGAGCAACGTCTTTACGATAGCAACCGCAACCAAGAGCTGCTAGAACTGGTACGTATTCAAAAAAGTTTGGTGTATTTTGTAACCGCCCTGCGCAGCAACGAGCTGCTGCTTATAAAACTTGAGCGCACCAACGTGCTGCAATTAAACGAAGATGAACGCGAGTTTTTAAGCGATTTGATTATCGACAACAGCCAGGCATTGGAAATGGCCAATATTTACACCAACATTTTGTCGAGCTCGCTGGATGCCTATGCCAGCATCATTAG
>RDXD01000042.1 GCA_004292575.1 Bacteroidota bacterium | reverse complement strand
TTTCAGGGCTCACAAAATGCAGTTTTCCGGCGGTGTCTTCAGCCATCAATATCATACCTTGGCTTTCGATGCCGCGCATTTTTCGGGGGGCTAAATTGGCCACCACCACCACTTGTTTGCCCACTATGGCCTCGGGTGCAAAATGTTGGGCTATACCGCTTACAATGGTGCGGGTATCGGTGCCTACATCTACGGTTAGTTTCAGTAGCTTATCGGCTTTTTCCACTTTTTCGGCTGCTAAAATGGTGCCTACACGCAGGTCTATTTTGGCAAAATCATCAAACACAATATTGGGCTGAATGGCAGCAATGGTGGGCATTTCAGGCGTGGTGTCGGGTGGGATTATGGCGTTGTCCATTTTGGTTTTTGATTTTAGTTTTTCCAGTTGCACGGCTATTTCGGCGTCGTCTATTTTGCGAAACAACAATTCGGGCGGGCGCAGGCTGTAGCCGGTGCTCAGCAGTTTGGGCTTGCCGCCATGTTCCCAATCCAGCATTTTTTCCACCACTTTCATCAGGTGCAGCATTTTGCGGGCCGTATTGGGCAAAAATGGATTGATGAAAATGGCCAGGTTGGCGCACAGTTGCAGGCAAATGTGCATGGTGTTGTCAATGTGTTTTTGAGCCTCCAAGGTAGGCAGTCCTTGCTCGGTGGTTTGTTTGGCCACAATCCAAGGCTCGCGCTTTTGCATGTATTGGTTGCCTTTGCGGGCCAGTTCTATTACTTCAAACTCCGCATCCCTAAACTTGTAGACTTCAATAAGAGCTTCAATTTTTTCTTTGGCCAGCCTTATGTCGTCAAAGATTTTGCGGTCCTCATCGGTCAAAATATCGGCATGCAGGGGCGGTATTTTTCCGCTGCATAGTTTGTGTGCCAATACCCAGGTGCGGTTTACAAAGTTGCCAAAAATGCTCACGAGTTCGCTGTTGTTGGCGTCTTGAAAGCCCTTCCAAGTAAACTCGCTGTCTTTGGTTTCGGGGGCAATGGCGGTAAGGTAGTAGCGCAACACGTCGGCCATTTGCGGGCCACCATTGTCGGGTCGTATCCAATCGGCAATATAGTCTTCCATTTCAATGCTCCAGCCGCGGCTCGTACTCATTTTGTCGCCTTCCAGGTTCATAAACTCGTTGGCCGGCACGTTGGTGGGCAGCACATTGCCATGTAGGTGCAGCATTACGGGAAAAATAATGCAGTGAAACACAATGTTGTCTTTGCCAATAAAATGCACCAGTTTGGTATCATCGGCATACCAGTAGGGTTTCCAATCGCGGCCGGTGTTTTGGCTCCATTGTTTGGTGGCGCTAATGTAGCCAATGGGTGCATCAAACCACACATACAGCACTTTTCCCGCAGCCTCGGGCAGGGGCACGGCTATGCCCCAGTCCAAATCGCGGGTTACGGCACGGGGTTGTAGGCCTGCATCTATCCAGCTTTTGCATTGGCCATACACGCTGGTGCGCCAGTCGGCTTTGTGGCCTTCCAGCAGCCATTTTTGCAAAAAATCCTCATACTGGTTCAGCGGCAGGTACCAGTGGCTGGTGGCTTTTTTTACCGGCGTGTGGCCGCTAATGGTGCTGCGTGGGTTTATCAGCTCTTCGGGGCTAAGGGTGCTGCCGCAGCGCTCGCACTGGTCGCCAAAGGCGTTGGGGTTGGCGCAAACCGGGCAAGTGCCGGTTATGTAGCGGTCGGCTAAAAAGGTTGATGATGCTTCGTCGTAAAACTGTTCAGTTTCAATTACTTGCAGCAGGCCACGGTCGTTAAGGTAGCTAAAAAACTCCTGCGCCGTTTCGTGGTGCAGCGCAGCGCTGGTGCGGTGATACACATCGAAACTAATGCCCAATTCGGCAAAGTTTTGCTGTAAAATGGCGTGATATTTGTCTACAATGGCCTGGGGTGTGGTGCCCTCTTTCATGGCCTGTATCGTGATGGCGGCACCATGCTCATCGCTGCCGCACACCCACACCACGTCGCGCTTTTGCGCCCGTTGATAGCGTACGTATATGTCGGCAGGCAAATATGCCCCAGCCAGGTGGCCAATGTGTTTTAGGCCGTTGGCATAGGGTAGGGCACTGGTTACTAAAATGCGGTTGTGGGGCGTCATGCGGAAGGAAGCTACTTTAAAAAAAGGCCCCTGAGTTGGGGCTATAATTGGGCTGCAAATATACTGCGAAGTAGGCGGCTAAAACGCATAGATAACATGCGCTTGCCGGTGAAACAGCAAAATTGGGACAGCGGTACCATAAAAGGGCTAAAGATGAAAAACCTTACCCCCGGCCAATACTTCCTGCTTTAGATGGTCAAACGTTACTTTTTGCCCGGTGCGGGCAGCAGCATTGGTCATAATGCTGGCAATGGAGTGGCTATAACCCGCTTGAACTGGGGCATTGGGGGTTGTTCTGTTGCGTACGCAGGTCATCCAATTGCCCATGTGGGCGGTGGTAAGCGCATCGCCACCCATGCCAGCACTGCCTATGGTGGCCAAATTGTCGATGGCCAAGTTTCCGGCTGGCAGCAAATTTTGGGGCAGGCCCATGGCGGCACCTTCGCTGGTGGTCATGCCGCCTTTTGGGCTTACGGTATTGGCCATCAAATCCAGTTCGCCGCCATTGCTGTAATACTTTTCGCTTAGGCCACCTGCGCTGTTGTGCATGCGGCTGGTAAACACCACCTGAAAGCCATTGGACACATCTTTGGCGGGCCCATAGTCAAAAACCGCGGTCATGGTGTCCCAGTTTTGCCGCCCATCTTTCCAAAAATAAACACCGCCGTTGGCCACCACGCTGCGGGGATGTTCAAGGCCGGTAAACCAGTGCACAGTGTCTATTTGGTGGCACATCCACTGCCCTGGCATGCCGCTGCTGTATGGCCAAAAGCAGGTCGGCGCCAACGGCCCGGCTGGTTTACATTCCACACAAATTCGGCCATGGTTATTTGGCCAAACTTACCGGCTTTAATGTAATCGTTGGCGGCATGGTAAGCCGGCCCGCTGCGCCGCTGACTGCCCACCTGCACTATTTTTCCTGAGGCGTTTACGGCTTTTAGTGCAGCACGGTTGTCGGCCATGGTTTCGGCAAATGGCTTTTCAACATACGCATCGCATCCCCACTGCACGGCTTCAATGCAATGTAGGGCGTGTTGAAAGTCGGCGGTGCTGATGATGACTGCATCCACTGTTTTGCTGGCGTACAGCGCATCGTTATTGGGATATATTTTTACGTCGTGGCCTAGTTTTTGGGCCAAATGCGCCGCACCGGCTTCGCGCCGGTAAGCCCACAAGTCGCTCAGGGCAGTAATGTCAAAGTTCAGCTCTTTTTGGTGGGTCAAAAAGCCAGGCAGCAGGCTGTCCTTAAACCGGTCGCTAAAGCCCACCACACCCACACGTACGCGGTCGTTAGCGCCCACAATACGGGCATAGCTGCTGGCTGTAAAGCCTAAAGCACCCAGTAGGGTACCGGTAGTGGCCAAGCTGGTATTTTTTAAGAATTGGCGGCGGTTGGGCATGGTTGATTGTTATCTGTTTTAGATGGGTTGTACTATAATGGCATGATTTTCAAACTTCTGAAATCAACGCGGTTGCCATGGTCTTGTAGCAAGATATGGCCTTTAGGCGCCAACCCAAAGTTTGGCCAAATGGCATACTTGCTGCGTGCCACCAGTGCCA
>RDXD01000041.1 GCA_004292575.1 Bacteroidota bacterium | reverse complement strand
AATTTTTCAAGTGTTAAAGTTGTGATACACACGCAGCGGCTAATGGCTCAAGACCACAAGTGGTTCACGCAAACAATCGCTGCAGTTCTTCCTTGTTCAAACCCGTAATGTGTTCAATTTCTAGCATCGAAAAACCATCTGCTTGTAGCTTTCTGGCTACTTCCAGTTTTCCTTCCAGTTTTCCTTCCTGCTTCCCTTCAAGCTTCCCTTCCAACTTTCCCTCCAGTCGCCCTGTTCTTAGTGCGTCATTAATCAGGGTTTGCTGGGTGCGCACCACATCCCAGTACTTATCGTATTGCTCCAGTTCGGCTCGGGTATAGCTGGTTTCTTGCAGCGCTTCCACTGCTTCCTTTATCTCGGGCACTTCCAGCAATTCTTCGGGTATCATGGTCGATTTGTTTTTAATGTCTTTCAAAAATCGTAACCAAAGAGCGGTTATCTTACGGTTGCCATAGTTTGAGGGTATAAAGTTAGGCAGTTCTACCAACACAAACTCCAAGCCCGGCATGTGCCTTGCCGCCAGCGTTTGGTGGGTAAGCTTGTAGTGGTGATACCATTCGTTTATTTGGCCGCTAAACAATTGGTTTACAATGTTGAGTGAGTAAACTGGCGCCAGCAGGTCGTAGCTCTTGCCCCGCCCTATTTGGTGCGAAAATGCCTTGCAGGCATTAAACATGATGCGGCTTTCAAAGTGCGGACTCCATAGCAATTGCATCTCCACCAAAAACTGTCGGCCCAATCCATCGGTGCAGCGTATGTCCACCACCGAGAGTTTAAACAGTGGCAAATCGGGCAGCAGAGACGTGTCAAGGTACTCAATGCTAACAATCGGCTGGTTTTTAGGCAACGGCAGCAGCGCATTCAAAAAGCTAATCAGTACCGCCGGGTGCTGGCCAAACACCTTTTTAAAGGTAATGTCGTTTTTGGGGTCGAGATAATACATGGCTTTGGTTTAGGACCAAAAAACTATTCAAAAATATGGTAACTCTAGGCGCGGTAGAAAGCAGCTTAAGCCAATCATCCAGCGCACCACCCCATGCATAAATTGCACGGTTCAAACATCCCCAATCTAGGTTGCCAACTTTTTTTTAATATTTTTTAACGCCGAATTGTGCATCCTCCTACCTTTGAATAGTTGCATAAACAACTAATTTTGGCATGGCATTGAATCAGTTTAAGCGGGGCGAGCTCTATTTTGTAATAACCGGTGTAGCCAATACGGCTTTAGCCCGGCGGCTGCAAAAGTATTTTAACGAGGCAGGCCTAAACCTGTCGGTAGAGCAGTGGAGCATGTTGGTGCACTTGTGGAAGGAAGATGGATTGAGCCAGCAGGCCTTGGGCGAACGCACTTTTCGCGATAAGCCCAGCGTCACCAGGCTCATTCACAATATGGAAAAGCAGGGCTTGGTTACCCGTGTGGGCAGCCAATCCGATCGGCGGCGCAACCACATTTGCCTTACCGAGTCGGCCAAATCCCTCCGCGATAAAACCATGGGCATGGCCAATCTTACCCTTAACGAAGGCCTTGCCGGGGTTGACCCCGCCGATGTAGAAATAACCAAAAGGGTGCTTGCCAGAGTGTATGAAAACCTAAAATAGATTCAATATCAACCAGTTGCAACAAATTTTTATTCCACCTCCGCTCACCGTCTAAACATGCCATTCATTCACCATCAATAATTTGCCGTATGATAACCACCACCACCGCCACCCCCGCCCTTAAAGGTGCACAGTGGCTTGTAAAAACCACCGAGCCCGAAAGCGTATTTGTACCCGAAGATTTTTCGGAAGAGCAGCACATGATTATGAACATGTGTGCACAGTTTTTAGAAACCGAAGTGCTACCCGTGCACCAAGAAATTGATAAAATGCAGCCTGGCCTCATGCCCAGCCTTATGGAAAAAGCCGGCGAGCAAGGCCTGCTGGGCGTAAGCATACCCGAGGAGTACGGCGGCCTTGGCAAGCCCTTTGTAGAAAGCATGATTGTAGCCGAGGGCCTGGGCGGTGGATACAGTTTTAGCGTGGCAGTTGCGGCCCACACGGGCATTGGCACGCTGCCCATTCTGTATTTTGGCACGCCTGCACAAAAAGAAAAGTATATCCCCGGTCTTGGCAATGGCCAGTTAAAGGGCGCCTATGGCCTCACCGAGCCCAATAGCGGTAGCGATGCACTTAGTGCCAAAACCACCGCAAAACTCAGCGCCGATGGCACCCACTACATCCTCAATGGTCAAAAATGCTGGATCACCAACGGTGGCTTTGCCGATGTGTACACCGTTTTTGCCAAAATTGATGGCGATAAGTTTACCGGCTTCATCGTAGAGCGCGGCTTCGAAGGCTTTACCCAAGGCCCCGAAGAACACAAAATGGGCATCAAAGGCTCCAGCACCGTGCAACTTTACTTTCAAGATTGTAAAGTACCCGTCGAAAATCTGCTGGGCGAGGTTGGCAAGGGCCACATCATTGCCTTCAACATACTCAACATTGGCCGCCTTAAGCTGGCCGCCGCCGCCTTTGGGGGCAGCAAGCGCGCCTTCCAAACCAGCCTCGAGTATGCGCTCACCCGCGAGCAGTTTAACAAGCCCATTGCCAGCTTTGGCGCCATCAAGCAAAAACTGGCCGATATGGCCATCCGCATTTGGGCCAACGAGAGTGCCGTGTACCGCGTTACCCACCTCATCGACCAAAAAGAAGAAGAACTGCTGGCCAGCGGCAAGCCCTTTGCCGAAGCGCTGCTGGGCGCTGCCGAAGAGTACGCCATAGAATGCGCCATGCTAAAAGTGCACGGCAGCGAAGTGCTCGATTTTGTGGTGGACGAGGGCGTGCAAATACATGGTGGCAACGGCTTTAGCGACGAGTATGTCATCAGCAAAGCCTACCGCGATAGCCGCATCAACCGCATTTACGAAGGCACCAAAACCGCATTTACGAAGGCACCAACGAAATAAACCGCCTGCTTACCGTAGATATGGTGCTCAAGCGGGCACTCAAAGGCCGCATCGATCTTATGGGAGCCGCCATGAACGTGCAAAAAGAACTCATGAGCATCCCCGATTTTGGCAACGACGACGACGCCCCCTACGCCGCCGAGCAAAAAGCCATCGCCAACCTCAAAAAAACCATCCTCATGGTAGCCGGTGCAGCGGTGCAAAAGCTCATGATGAAAATAGAACACGAGCAAGAAATACTCATGCACATTGCCGATATGGCCATTGAAACCTACGTGGCCGAAAGCTGTTTGCTGCGCGTACTAAAGCAGGCCAACACCCAAGCCGATCCCGCCATCAACCTCAAGGCCGATGCCATGCGCATCTACCTCAACGATGCCGTTGACCTTGTAAACAAACACGGCAAAGAAGCCATCAACGCCTTTGCCGATGGCGACGAACAGCGCATGATGTTGCTGGGTCTAAAACGCTTCACCAAGTACGGCCCCTTCAACAGCAAAGACGCCCGCCGCCGCGTAGCCGACAAGCTTATTGCCGACGGTAAAAACTTCTTGTAGCCCCGCAAAGCCAACGCCAATTTTATACCAAGCCCTGCCCCGTGCAGGGCTTTTTTTGCAAATACAAATGCAGGGCGAAGCCAAACCGCAGCATCCTAATGCAGCCTCAGTCCCGCTTTACGCTTGTAGTGCCCCGCCCACAGGCTTGCCGGCATTATAGCAGTCTTCAAAGGGCGGGGCAGCTACCGCTGCAATCGGGGCTAGGCCCTGTACCGCAGTGCTACTATTGGGCCTTTTAGCTGCCGCGTGCAGCCCCGTTTTCTATATAGAGCACTGCAAAACCGGCCATTCATTTTAAAAAACCCAATTATCATTATCCGCCATAAGTTTTTTTGCTACCGCCGCCATCATCCATCGCCAGTTTCGTGGGTGTTTTCACTTGCCATTTGGGCATCAGCGGCAAGCCATCACAGCCGTTCCTTGCATCCCTAAGGCGCCAAATTCTGCTTGCTTAA
>RDXD01000040.1 GCA_004292575.1 Bacteroidota bacterium | reverse complement strand
GTTCAGCAGTATCTAAAACAGAGGCATCTTTCAATGGATTGTTAGGGTGCAAACCATAAGGGAAAGGCTGACCTGTACCCACATTTGTTTTGCCAAAATTGCCATAATCAGCCTGCGCACCCAACAAAAACAAATCTGCATCAGTAGCAGCGCGAGTAGTACCACTTGCATCAATAAAAATATTTGTTACAGGATTCGAGCCAGCAGGTAGCGCGGCATTGATACTTGCAAGCAAAGAAGTGCGTGTAAGTGTTTTGAAATGTGGTGCTACTGTTACTTGTGGGATTGTAACCAATACACCTTTCGAAGCAATGCCTGTAATACCATCTAACATACTTCTGTATAAAGTAGTGAAAGTTGCAAGGTCAGTCATAGGCGAGCCTGTACCACCTGCTGTAGCATATCCCAACACGTCATTGTTACCAAGCCACATAGAGAAAAAGGTAGCTCCTGTAGAATTCGCCAATACATAATCTTTGTAATTACTCAAAGCGTTAGTTGCGCCAAGCAAACGCTCAAAATGCGAATTGAAAGCTACAGGATTGCTAAAGCCATAGCCTGCAGTTTGCACATCTGCTATGCGAATACCGGGTACACCAAAATTGTTGTTTGCTCCTGTATGTTTTGCGTATAGCGGAGTTGAACCATTTACGCCTATAATGCCACCCATAAAACCTTGAGAAGTAGGTCCAAAAGGTTGAATATTAGGCAAAGGTGCAGGAATATTTAGCAATCTCAAGTAGCCTGTACCGTCTTTTTGCGCTTCACTATATAGTGGTTGGGGAAAGGCACCACCCCCCACACGTGAAAACTTTTGTGCAAGTAAGGCTGGATATGCCACTAATTGTCCAGCACGATAAACGCCTCCATCAGCAAACCCCGCCGTAAGCGAGTTACCAATAGCGACATACTTAGTAAAATCTGCTGTGCCTGCTGTAGGAGGTGTAGGAGGTGTGGGCGTAGCTGGAATTATAGCAACTTGTGGCACCTACAGCCAAAAGCCCATACAGTCCAAGTTGTTTGATATATTTATTTATAAAATTCATAAAAATAATAAAGTTAAAAGTGGAATGGGTAAATTATTACATTTTTGTTTTCTCAATAGGATAGGGTTTCAAACCCTATCCTATTGAGAAAACAAAAATGGCAGTTTCTTATCTCAAAAACTCATCAAATGTGATAGAGAGGTAGTACAGTCTGCCAATCCAAGGACCTGCAAAGAAACTTTGGTAGTCTTTGCCAAATAGGTTGTTTGCACCAATTTTGAACATCATTTTAGCTTCTTTGGCTTTATAGTTCACTTGTGCATCAAACACTCCAAAAGCAGGGACATCGCCTACCCCAAAAGCCGATTGCCAGAGGTAGCTTTGTTGCCAACGGTAGCCTGCATCAAAGCCAAAGTTTTTCCACACATTGCGATTGCTCACGCCAAGCGTGAATTTGTTGGTAGGTGTGTTGAACTGTGTTTCAAAAGTAGCAGGCGCGTCAGGTGCGCTGAAGCTCGCATAAGAGTAGTTTGCGGTAGCCATGTAGCCTTTGTTGAAGCGGTAGGAAAGTCCCAAACCCGCGCCAAGTGAAGTGATGCCAAAGTCTGTATTGAAATAAGGACGGAAAGCTGTACCTGCCGCGAATGCACCTGTAGCATTGGTAGGAGAGATAAAAGCAGGGCTTGTGCCTGCATTTTTAGCAAATACAGTTTGTTGGTTGATGAAGTTTTTGTACATATTGTAATATACATTCGCATCTACCATGAGTTTTTTAGCGATTACACCTTTGTAGCCTACTTCTATAGCTGATAGGCGTTCAGGCTGAATGTACCTCATGTTTATTTCATTGCCTTTGCTATCTACTGCACCACCATTGAAGATGCCAAATTGTGCCGCATTGCTCTCTGTACCACCGAGAAGCGTACCTGAAGAACTTGGGAAGAAGATGAACTGTGCTTGTGTATCAGGGTTACGGAAACCTGTTTGGAAAGAAGCACGAATGTTGTGTTCTTTGCTCTCACCTACCGAATACACAGCCGAGATACGTGGGTTTACTTGTCCTTTGAAGCGTTGGTTTTTGTCATAGCGGATAGAAGCCGTAATTTTCAAAGCCTCCTCAAGCAAAGATTTAGAAGCCTGTGCATAGATGCCAAATTCATTGATGCCAAGGCGTTGGTATTTGTTATCGCCACTTACTACTTCGTTGTAGATGGTATTGTCTGTAAATAGGTCGTACCTGCGGACGTTACCACCCACTTGCAATTCCATGAACTCAATTTTCTCTGCAAAATTATAATTAAATTCTGCATGATAGAAGCGTGAGTCATCAGTAAAACCTGCACCTGCAGGATTGCGCTTGAAGTTATCTCCACGCACATTTGCCATCAGCTGACGCATTTCAGCCGAGCCTTCGGCAGGACGACCAGCGCCTATAGCATCTGCCGCTGTGCGTGCCGCTCTGTGTGCATTTGCCATTTGAGCGGGAGTAGGTTGTGTACCACCCAAAATTTGTGAGTTTTGTTGCAAAAGTGCGCCTACATAATTACCTAAGTAAGTGGGCAACCAAGAAGTAGTAGTAGGAGCCAAACGCTCGTTTGCGAAAGTACCCAATGCAGAAGTATTGTATGAATCGCCATCATCAGTGAATGAAGCATACGCACGTACAAAATAATTTTTAGCTTTTAGCTCTAATTTATGGAACTGCACGCTGAACTGACGCAAGGCGTAGCGTTCGCCTCCTTGATAGATAGTATTTCCTGTACCATAGCGGTAGTTGTAGGAAAGTTCCATTTTCTCATTGATACGATAATGTACCGCCGCATCAGCTTTTACGCTTTTTGCTTCCATGTTATCTACTATCAATTCTTCGCGGAAGCCTGTTCTATTTACACTGATGTCTTTGAAAAGGTTTGGTAAAACATTCTGTAATTGTGATTGTGTAAAAGGACTGCCTTGTGAAACGTTTAAAGCAATAGCATTGATAAGATTTTGTTGATTTGCGCCCAAGTTTGCAAACTTGATATTCGCCTCATCTCCGTACATATGCACACCATCAAAGTCAGGTGAGCCAAGTGTAGGATTGTTGGGGTTTTCATAATTGCTTTGGGTAGTGCGGAAGCCTCTGTAGTCATTGCCACGCCAATCGTGTGCATCAAGTACTGAGAAGTTCACTTTGAACGCAAAGCGGTTATTGAAGGCTTTGGCATAGCGGATAGCAAAACTGCGGTAAGGGCGTGTGCCATGCTTTGTACCCAAATCGTCAGCCGTTTGAGAGTCTGTTACTCCCACCTTGCCTGACACAGCCAAGCCTTGATAGTCAAAAGGGCTTTTACTTGTCATCATAAGGATACCGTTAAAGGCGTTCGGACCATAGAGGGCAGAAGCCGCACCAGGCACAAGTTCCACACCTTCTACATCAAGGTCAGAAATACCCACGATATTACCTGTAGGAAAGTTCAATACAGGCGAGGCATTGTCCATACCATCTATCATCTGCACAAAGCGCGTATTGGCTACTGTACCAAAACCGCGCGTATTGTAAGACGTAAAAGTCAAACTACCATTGGTAGCTTGTACGCCTTTCAAGCGAGAGATGCCGTCATAAAAATCAGGCGTAGCTGATTGTTGTACGGAGATGATGTCCATTTTCTCAATCGTAACGGGCGATTTCATGATATTTTCGGGTACACGCGAAGCACCCAATACCACTTCTTCTCCTATCACTGTTTCGTCTGACAACTTTACCGCGATGTCGGCTTGACTACCTGTGATTTCTAACTCTTGTGAAGCATAGCCCACAAAAGAAAACACCAACTTAAAAGGCGGTGCGCTGGTAGTCTTCAGTGAAAACTTCCCGTCTTGGTCTGTGATAGTCCCAAAGACTGTGTTTTGGACACCTACACCCACACCAGGTATAGGATCTCCGTTTGTATCTGTTACTGTGCCAGATAGCTCTGTTTGCGC
>RDXD01000039.1 GCA_004292575.1 Bacteroidota bacterium | reverse complement strand
AAAAAAAGGCATGCGGTGCAGCCATTCGTTTACAAGGCCACAAAGGGAGGGTTGCTGCTCAGCATCTTTTATGGCAGCCTTGTCCGCGGGTTCTAAGGCGCTGGTATAATGTTCTTGCCCAAATCGGTGGGCAAAGCGCAGTCCTAATCGGGCTTCTATAATTTTAAATTGCACACTTTGAAAACCACTGGCCGGGCGCAGCAAATCTCTAAAATCAAGAAAGTCCATGGGTGTCATGGTTTCTAAAATATCAATCTGTTGTACCAGCGTGGCCCAAATACAATTTACCCGGCCCAAGCGGTGTACCACGGTTTGCAGTTGCGGACTGTTGTCGTTTAGCGCAGGTTGCTGCATAATGGCCAGTACACTATCCACCTCGTGCAAAATTTGCTTAAACCAAAGCTCGTAGGTCTGGTGAATGATGATGAACAGCATTTCATCGTGTGCGGGGGTATGCGCAGGCTGCATGCTTACCGGATGTTGTGCGCTTAAAAGCTGGTGCAGGCCCAGATAATCGGGGTAATATTGTGGCTGGTTCATGCCACAAAGGTAACCGCTGGCCACAAGCCGTATTCCGCCCCCATTTAACGGGTATCCTTTTTATGCTGCTGTGGGCTTGTTGGCGCAACGGCACCCGATTTTTATGATGCGTTAAAGGCCTACATTAGCCGCTTAAAACAGTTGCTTATGTCACCGTGGCTATTGCTTGGCTTTGTATCTCTCTACTTTATTGTGTTGCTGGTGGTGGCCTGGTACACCAGCCGAAACAGCAACAACGATACTTTTTTTATAGGCAATAAGAGCAGCAACTGGATGCTAGTGGCCTTTGGCATGATTGGCACCAGCTTGAGTGGCGTTACGTTTGTAAGTGTGCCAGGGGGCGTAGGCGATGTGGCGGGTGGTAATTTTAAAGGCTTTGCTTACATGCAAGTGGCCATAGGCTACCTCATAGGCTATGCCGTTATTTCGTTTGTGCTGCTGCCGCTGTACTACCGCCTTAACCTTACCAGCATTTACAACTACTTGTTGCAGCGCTTTGGTCGGGTAGCCTACAAAACAGGTGCCTTGTTTTTTATCATTAGCCGCACCGTGGGTGCCACCGCCCGCTTGTACTTGGTTATAAACGTGTTGCAATTTTTTATACTCGATAAAATGGGCGTGCCGTTTGTGGTTACGGCAGCAGTCATTTTACTTATGATACTGTTGTACACCTTTGAAGGTGGTGTAAAAACCATTGTTTATACCGATACCCTACAAACCAGCCTCATGATATTGGGATTGATTGTATGCGTTGTATATATTTTGAACCAGCTGAATTTGGGGGCTGGCGAGGCCCTTAGCCAAATGAGCAGCCGTGGATATCTGAATGTGTTTAATACCGATGTAAATAGCAAAGGATTTTTTCTGAAGCAAATTATAGGTGGCGCCTTTATAACCATTGCCATGACGGGCTTGGACCAAGAAATGATGCAAAAAAACATTAGCGTGAAGCGGTTGGGCGATTCGCAAAAAAATGTGATGACGCTGGCGGTTATATTGTTTGGTGTGCTGTTTTTGTTTTTAATGCTGGGCGGCCTGCTGTATTTGTTTGTAACGGCCAACGGTGGCCAATATGCCGATGTAATGGTGGATGGCAAAATGGTGAAGCAGTTGCTCGTGAGCAGCCCTCAAGGGGCGGGCGAACTGAGCAATGTAATTGGCGACAAAATTTTTCCGAAAGTAGCCCTTGAGTTTCTGCCACCAGCCATTGGTATCATGTTCATCATTGCCCTTATTTCGGCGCTGTTTCCCAGTGCCGATGGCGCACTTACGGCGCTTACTTCATCGTTTTGTATTGATATTTTGGGCCTCAAAACCCGCGCCGATCTCGATGAAAAAGGAAAAAAACGGCTGCGGCTTACCGTTCACTTAACGTTTACGTTTGTTTTCTTGGCCTGCATCATGGTGTTTTACCAGCTTAACAACAACAGCATTATTGATATTATACTCGATTTGGCTGGCTATACCTACGGGCCGCTGCTGGGTCTGTTTGCTTTTGGCATACTTACCAAGCGGGTGGTGTCCAATACGGGGTGGGTTACGGTGGTTTGCCTGGTATCGCCGGTGCTTTGCTATTTGCTCAGCACCAACTCTGCCAAGTTGCTTGGCGGCTACCAAATAGGCATCGAACTGCTTATTTTAAACGGTTTGCTCACATTTGTAGGGCTTTGGGCACTGTCGAAGAAAGCAAATACACCAGCCTTGGCATAAGCAAAAAATGCAACCCTAGCAGAAAAAATAAGACTGGACCAACAAGCTGTGGGCTGGAAAAAGGGCGCCATGGCGGTGCTGCCGCAAAACAATCGGGAAAATGTCGGGAAATGCACGCGCTTCTGTAAGCCTAATGCCTTTCAATTATCGACGTTTGAAGCGTACTCCCGTTAGGCAACCACTTCAAATTGTTCGTTTTACAGCCACTAGTAAACCCTGCTCACACATTTACACCCATAAGCATGTAGCCAAAAATAAAGTTACACCAATCGAGGCTGAATCGAGAAAATGTGTGCCGTCGATGTTTCAACATCGTTTTTTGTCCTTACAACGCTAAAAGCTGTTTGTGAAACACTTGCTTGCCCTTATGTGCTTGGCCACGCTAAGCACCGCCTACCGGCGCCTACATGGCTTGCCGGCGCCACCATTGTCTATTACCTAACACCAAAGCACTTCCTACAATCGCAACACGACGTAATTTCCCAGCTCTATCTAATTCGGCGGCTGTCGATTTACGATTCATGGGGCTAACGGAATGCCCGCTTATTTGCTGCGCTTGAGAGCCGCACAGTACTCAGCAACCTGTTTGATACCTTACGTCTGTTGTGGCGAATTCCAAGCTCAAGAGCCTTCGTTAAAATCACACATGCTTATGCGGCTGCACGTTCTCCATAGCACCTATTGTATAAACTCCCCCTTTTTTGAAAATCCCATTTATTCAGCCGTGTTATCTTCCACTTTCGTCTAATAAATTAGTACGCATTTTTAGGTACTTCAATATGGCGTATAACAATACAGTCAAAATACAAGCCACAATAAAAAAATAATTAAAGTCAGTTTTGCCTACTATCAATTCCCCACCTACATTAAAAGCACAAAAAATTAAGAACGTGGCTGCAAGTCCATTTTTCTCTTTTTTGAGTACTTTTTTGAAACTGAACGGTAAACACGACGGTTTAAACCTACTAAAATTTGGCACAAATGCTGGAATATTGCTGGCCCAATCGGTATAAATGTTACCGAATTTCCGCCGCAAAAACTGCTCTTCGGCAAACATTATTCTTTCGTAATAAAAACCGTAAAAGAAACAGAAAGCAATTACAAACCAAAAATTGCCGGTAAGCATTGCTGGGCCCACCCACATAAAGAAATTGCCCAAGTACAAGGGATGCCGCACAATGCTATAGATTCCTGTTGT
>RDXD01000038.1 GCA_004292575.1 Bacteroidota bacterium | reverse complement strand
ACGAGATGATTTTTAAATTATACCTGTGATTCTTTCCAGTTTTCAGCCTCTCGTAAAAGGCTTAATGATCTTTAGAAAGGGCACAAAAAAGTTTCAATTTTAGTGAATGTAGCAAAGCACTTCGCCGCCTACATTCTGCGACTTCGCTTCCTTATCGGTCATCACACCTTTGCTGGTGCTAATGATGGCAATACCCAAACCATTAAGCACACGCTTAAATTCTTCGGGCTTGGCATACTGACGCAGGCCTGGACGACTTACACGCTCAAGTGAAGTGATGGCAGGTTGGCGTGAAGCAGCATCGTACTTCAAGGCAATCTTTATAAGGCCTTGTTTTCCGTCTTCTTCAAATTTATACTTCAAGATGTAACCTTTGTCGTATAAAATTTCGGTCATCCGCTTTTTCAGATTCGAAGCCGGAATTTCCACGATGCGGTGGTTTGCCATTTGAGCATTGCGGATGCGGGTTAAAAAGTCCGCTATTGGATCTGTTACCATATTATGTTTCCTCCTACACCCCGGTGCTGTCCGGGACAATTGGATTTTAAATTGTTATAGAATGAATGAGGCACCCTGTGCCAACAATCTTACCAGCTGGCTTTCTTTACGCCCGGTATTTTTCCATCTAATGCCATATCGCGAAACATATTGCGACAAAGCCCAAAGTGGCGCATATAACCTTTTGGACGACCCGACAATTGACAGCGATTTTTCAACCGCACTGGCGACGCATTTTTTGGAAGCAAATCCAGGGCTGCGTAATCACCGGCTGCCTTTAGGGCTGCACGCTTTTCAGCATAGCGGGCCACAATGACCTCACGTTTGCGTTGACGGGCTTTTACTGATTCTTTTGCCATAATCTTTTTAAATTCTATTGTTAAACGTTGTATGCTTTGTGCACAATTGGTAACCGTAAACTGGGTACTGCCAGCTACCGGAGACTAATTAAGCACTAACTTCTCTTTTCATGTTTTTAAATGGCATGCCAATTTCCTTCAGTAACTCATAAGCTTCTTCGTTGGTACGCGCTGTAGTTACGAACGTGATATCTAAACCGGTAATTTTATTTACCTTATCGATGTCAATTTCAGGGAATATGATTTGCTCTGTTACACCAAGCGTGTAATTACCACGGCCATCAAAGCTCTTATCGTTAATGCCCTTAAAGTCACGTACACGTGGCAGAGAAACGGCAATCAAGCGGTCGAGGAATTCGTACATGTTAGCCCCACGAAGGGTCACTTTTGCACCAATCGGCATGTTACGGCGCAACTTGAAATTCGAAATGTCTTTCTTCGACATTGTAGGCACCGCTTTTTGACCAGTTACATTGCTCAATTCGTCCACGGCAATATCAACAAGCTTTTTGTCTGCAACGGCGCCGTTAACACCGCGGTTCAAACAAATTTTAGTAAGCTTGGGGGCTTGCATTACACTTTTGTAACCAAACTTTTTCATGAGCGCGGGCACAACATCGGTTTTGTACTTTGTTGCCAGGCGCGGAGTATATGTGGTAGTAGCCATTATTTAATTACCTCCCCTGATTTTTTAGATATACGTACGAGTTTACCTTCTTGGCGGCTACGCTTAATACGGGTAGCTGCGCCTGCTTTAGCATCCCACAACTGCACATTGCTGATGGCAATGGGTGCTTCAATTTTTACAATACCACCTTTGGTATTTTGCGCTGTTGGCTTTGTGTGCTTGGTTTGCACATTTACACCCTCCACCAAAACTTTGGCCTTATCGGGATAAACAGCCAGCACAGTGCGGGCCTTGCTCAGGTCCTTGTCATCACCGGCTATTACAACCACGCTGTCGCCTTTTTTGATGTTGAACTTTGGTTTGAAACGCTTATTCATCTTTTTGTAGCTTATTGCATAAGGCATTACACCTCACACAGTTATTGAAATCCGCTTTCGGCAGCCTGCCGTCGGCGTTTTACACTATAATACTTCTGGTGCCAGAGAAATGATTTTCATATAGCCCTTGTCACGCAATTCACGAGCCACAGGACCAAAAATGCGTGTTCCACGAGGATCACCACTATTATTCAATATCACCACGGCATTGTCATCAAACCGGATATAAGATCCGTCTTTCCGGCGCAACTTATTCTTGGTACGCACAATTACTGCTTTGGCCACTGTGCCCTTTTTAATGCCGCCACCCGCTATGGCATCCTTCACGGTAACTACAATCTTGTCGCCAATTCTGGCATAATCCTGTCCGCTGTTGCCCAGCACACGAATACACAGTACCTCTTTGGCACCACTGTTGTCGGCTACGCTCAGTCTGCTTTCCTGTTGAATCATTGTGTTTAACTTTTAGCTGTCGGCGCATCGGCTTTTCAGCTTTTGCACCAACTGGTAATGATAAGGGGGTTCAGAGGCTTGGGACAAACTAACTTGGCCGAAGCATGACACTTGCAATTAGCAAGCCTATTTCACTTTTTCCACCACTTCCACCAAACGCCAGCGCTTGGTTCTGCTCAGCGGCCTAGTTTCCATAATTTTTACTACATCACCTATGCTGCACTCGTTCTTTTCGTCGTGCGCATGAAACTTAGTGGTCTTTTTCACAAACTTACCATAAATCGGGTGCTTCACTTTACGCTCCACTGCCACTGTTATGGTCTTCTCCATTTTGTTGCTGGTTACCACACCATTTCTGGTTTTACGCAGATTTCTTGTTTCCATGTTTCTTCGTTTATAAAATTGAGCTGCTTACTGCAATCTTCAAATTGCTTAGGCAGTCAACTCCCTTTTTTTCAATTCAGTTTTCATGCGGGCCAAGTCCTTACGGAGCGCACGTATCGACATTGGATTCTCCAACGGTGTGATGGCGTGTGCAAATCCTAACTTTTTAATTCGCACCTCATCTTCGCTAATGCGCGCCTTTAAATCGTCGTTGCCAATCTCGGCAAGGCTCTTGTTAAAATCAACTTTCTTTGACATATCACTTTATTTTGACGATGTGTGTA
>RDXD01000037.1 GCA_004292575.1 Bacteroidota bacterium | reverse complement strand
AATTGAGCATAAACCCCTTGCCTGCCAACAAAACCATGCCTTTGGCCTTATTGTGCGGAAAACTAATGGTGGCTTTTTTGTAAAAATTACTGATGCCCATACCCATTAATAATGCCGCCCCTGCAAGACGAACTATCATTTCGGTGGTGCTTCCTTTCGGAATAAGGTCGGCATTAAAGTAAGTGAGGGCAATGAGCAAAATGTCGGAAAAAATGACGCCAGCGCAAATGAACAAACTACTTTTTACACCATTGTCGATGCTGTTTTGCACCAAGCAAAAAAATACCGTACCCAACATGCTGCTTAGCAAGATGCCCGTACCAAAGCCATAAAAAAAAGCATACGTCATGTGCAATAAAAATGCCTTGGGCAATATAGCAGCTGCGCTATTGTTTAGGGGCAAACAACAAAATAAAGGGAATTTATTGTTTTTGCTAAAAGAATACGTGGGCGAAAACAATCCAAAAGACGATGGTCTTGCAGCTGCCTAGGCTCAAACTTTCGCCATCAATTTTTCTAACACATAATACACTGCTGGGCAAAAACTGCTGTTTTTTAGCGTAAGCGGTTGTCTGCGCACCACCACATCTTCGTCGGTATAGGGAAATCGTACACAATCGGAAGGGCGCTGGTCATAAATAGAGCAGGCATTGTTGCTACCCAAAAAAGGACAGGGGGCTTGCTGGGCTACGTAATCGCCATCTTCATCCAGCTTTAAATAGCGCTCAATAAATACCGACTCTTTTAAGCCTAAATGCTTGCTGATGCGCTTTACATCGGGTGTTTTAAACCGCGGCGAGTAGTTTTTGCAGCAAGCAGCGCATTGCAAACAGTCTATTTTGGAAAATGCTTCGGCGTGCAGTTGCGGCAATAGGTTGATGACCTGTCTGGGCTTGGCCCGCTGCAAAAACTGCTTGTATTGCTTTTGGCGAAGTGCTGACTTCTTGGCCCAGTCGTGCAATAAAGAATCGGATGATGGCATAAAAAAACTTGCGTAATACTGACACGAAATTAAAGCGTACAACCCCAAAACTTAAACAGTAGGTTATTATGGTGCTTCACCCGCCAGCGTGCGCCTAAAAATAAACGCAAGAATGGCCGGCAGCACTCAAAATTTTTTATGGCGTACAACTGCCGCACACAATACCTTCGGGGCCAAAAACTGCCCGAATTTATAGCCCATGCTGCAACGCCTGCACATTCGTAACTACGCCATTATTCAAGACATACAAATTGCCTTTCACCCCCACTTTAACATTATAACGGGTGAAACTGGGGCGGGAAAGAGCATATTGGTAGGTGCTTTGGGTTTGGTATTGGGCAATAGAGCCGACCTTGGCGCGCTTTACAACAGCAACGAAAAATGTGTGGTTGAGGCCAGTTTTTTGCCGGCAGAACCCGAAAAATTTTCGACCCTTTTTGCCGAACACGACCTTGATGAGGCAACCGAACTGGTGGTGCGGCGCGAAATTGGCACCAATGGCAAAAGCCGTAGTTTTATAAACGATACACCCGTAACGCTGCAAGTGTTGCGGCTGTTTGCTACCCGCCTGGTAGATTTGCACCAGCAGTTTGACACCCTTGAACTGGGCAACGACGACTTTCAGCGCAATGTGCTGGATGCCCTGGCCGGCAACCAAGATCTAATGGCGCAGTACCAAAAAAGCTACGGTGCGTACGAGAAAAGTGCCAAACTGTTGCTGCAATTGCAACAGCAGCAGGCCGAAGCACAAAAGCACAGCGACTATAACAGTTTTTTGCTGCAAGAGTTAAACGAGCTGAACCTGCAGCCGCAGGAAATGGAGCAGATGGAAGCCGAACAAGCCCTGCTGAGCAATGCCGAAAGCATAAAGGCCGTGCTGGAAATGAGCACATTTACCCTAAAAAACAGTGAACAACCGCTGGTGCAGCAACTAAAGACGCTGGCGCAGCAGTTGCAGAGCTTACGCAGCACCCATCCCGGCATTTTGGAAGCCACGGAACGCTTAAAATCGGCGCAAATAGAACTGCAAGACTTGGCCCAGGAGCTGGAACTGATAAACGACCATATAAATGTGGATGCGGCGCAATTGCAAACCGTAAACGACCGACTGGCCTTGGGCTACAAATTGATGAAAAAACATCAGGCAACCCATGCCGACGATTTGCTGCGCATACAAGCCGAACTGGTGGAGCAACTGGCCCGGGTAGAAAACATTGATCAGCAACTTACAGCTGCCGGCCTTGAGCGCCAGCAACTGCACGCCGCGGCCACCAAACTGGCTAAGCAGTTGAGCCACAACCGCAACCAGCAACTGGCTTTTTTTGAAACGGCTACCAACAAACTACTGGCGCAGGTGGGCATGCCCAACGCCCAATTGAAAGTGAGGCTACAGCCTGCTGCCGAGCTGCAGACCCACGGGGCCGATGAAGTAACCTTTCTATTTGACGGCAATAAAACTGGCCGCTTCGAACCGCTGGAAAAAGTGGCCAGCGGGGGCGAACTGAGCCGCTTGATGCTGAGCATAAAAAGCCTGGTGGCCAACAGTATGCAGATGCCCACACTTATTTTTGACGAAATAGACAGCGGCATAAGCGGCGAGGCGGCGCGCCAGGTGGGCATAATTATGAAACAACTGGCCCAACACCGACAAATTATAGCCATAACACACCAACCACAAATAGCCGCTGGTGCACAAGCCCATTTTTATGTGTACAAAAAAGAAACCAACGGACAAATAAATACCCAACTGCGCCTGCTAAACACCAACGAACGCATTGATGCCATCGCCGCCATGCTCAGCGGCGACGAGCATACTGCTTCGTCGAAGAAAATGGCTAAAGACATGATGGGATTGTAGTTGCGCCTGGGCGCATTGGCTGTAACCAACCAGAACGAAACTGTCCTCAATTTCCGATTAACGGTTTTACCCTTACTTTTGCGGCATGACAATAGAGCAAATAAAAGATATGAGAGACCGCCTTTTGGTTTTGAGGAGGTTTCTTTGACGT
>RDXD01000436.1 GCA_004292575.1 Bacteroidota bacterium | reverse complement strand
ACCCACCTTGTAGATGCAACAAGCAAAGCAATAGTTACCATAGCGTTGGCAAACAGCGACCGGTGGCAAATGGTTACTCCTTCCCGGTTTTGGCCAAGCTATTTTGTAGGTACCACAAGCAGCCTATTGAGGGTATTTCCCTACGTACGCCATTACCCCAAGTTGTACAAAAATGCCCACACCCTTGCTACGCATTCATTGATGCAAACCGATGATGGTACCATCATTGCAGGCAATTACAGCGGCGACATATCATTTATTAGAAACAATATAGCCCATCCGGTGCCGGAAAGTAATTTCCCGGTATTGCCGGGTGGCTGTGGTATAGGCAACGCATACTACTATTTTGCCGAGGGAACATCAGCCCTTGCAAAAGGAGCGCCGGGAAAAAAGCCTGTATTGCTTAAACCACCTATAACCGCTTCTGGTTTTTTTGTAAGGCCTTCGTTGGATGGCACCAAAGTGCTTGCCGGTTTGTCGTCGTATGGAGGCATTGGCATTTTAAGCCTAAAAGATGCAGAAGCAGGCCGCGCAAACTGGCAGCTCATAGACAGCACTAAGGGTGTAAAGCTTGTAAATGTGCTCACCATTGCCGAAGACCCTAGGGGCAGGTTGTGGTTTGGCCGCTCGAGTGAGGGTTGGGGCGTGTATGATACCGCATTGGGTAGGGCAGTAACCTACCGCATTGCCGATGGCCAAACCAGTTTTGGGGCGGTTTCATCGGCGGTTGACAACCAAGGCTTTGTTTGGTTGGCGGGTCGGCATGGCCTTTGGTTTGCCAATGGCAACTCTGCCGCCACGCCCACACCCCGTGATGTGAAGAGGCTCGAACACCCCCTTTTGCCCTTAGGCACGGACATCAGCGCTATGCGGTTGTGGGACAGTTATCTGATTATAGGTGCCGGAAAAAGAGTTTTACTGCTCAACCTCGATCATTTCCACCAACACAAAAAGGATATACAGTTGGGTAATACAACCCCCATCATAAAATATCTTAATCCCCACGAACTTGACCTTACTGCCGAGGTAGATCAAAATTGTGTGTTGGTAGATAAACGTGACAGCAGCCTTTGGATAGGCACCAACAATCAGGTGTATCAGGTTGATGTGAAAACATGGTTGCAACTGCCCTTTTACCCTGCTAAAGCCTCTATTCAGGTAACGGCTGGTTCAGATACCTTTTTGCTGAATCCGAACGAATCATTGTCACTTAAACCAACGAGTAACAGTTTACAGATAAATGTACTGTACCAAACCCCGGACAACATGCCGCGACTGATTCAAAAAGCGCTTCTGGCCGAAGGGGACAGCATCCGCTGGTTTGGGCCCGATACGGACCACCAACTTGTTGCACTTAACAGACAGTCCGGCAAATACACCTTCCACCTCCGCATCCTCCAATCCGATGGCACCATCACCACACATACTTTCCCCATCACCATCCGCCGCTTCCTCTGGCAACAATGGTGGTTTTGGCTGTTGATTTCCGGCGTTGTTATTGGCGTAACCGTTTACCTGTTTTTCCTGCACAAGCAAAAGCAACTTGCCGAGGCCAACGCAGCGCGCATTGCCGCAGAAGCCGATGCATTCCGTAGCCAACAGCAACGCAAGCTTACGGGCATGCAGGTGAAAAGCCTGAGTACCCAATTCAGGCCGCATTTCATTCTCAACGCCCTCAACACCATTGGGGCCCAACTGTACGACAAACCCGAAGTGGATGCCGTTCTTGGGCAGTTGGGCGACAGTATCGGTATCATTTTCCGCAGTGCGCAGGCGGGCAGCATTGCACACCCGCTGGCGCAGGAATGGCGGTTGGTACAAAGCGTGTGCAGCATCAAGCAAATGGAACTCCGCCACAGCATTCAAATTCACGACGATGTGCCAGCAGAGCTACCGGCAATGGAAAACTTTTTGGTTCCTATGGGCATTTTACAAATACCGGTTGAAAATGCGCTGGTACATGGCCTGCGCAACAAAGAGGAAGGCCCTAAAGACCTGTGGATTTCCATACAGCAACAAAGCGACGAACGTATTATTTTTACCATTACCGATAACGGCATTGGGCGAAAGGCTGCCGCCCTCATAAGCAACTACCGCGGCAATGGGGTAGGCACCAAAAACCTATTGGCCATTATTGAATTGTTGAACAAGCATAACAACCACCCAATTGAATATTTAATACATGATGATGTGATAGAAGAAGACGGGAAACGATTGGGCACCCAAGTAACCATATCCATACCCCAAAATTTTCAGTATGACATTTGACCCAATGCGCACAAAAACTTATTGCGTTATTGAAGATATTCCCGATGTAAGAGACCGCCTGCAAAAGGAAATGAATGCGTGGCCCGACTGGCACTGTGTGGGATCATCCGATTCGGTTCGCATGGCCAAAAAAATGATTGAGGAAAACCGACCCCACCTCATTTTCTGCGATTGGGATCTTGTAGGCGGGTCAGGCTTTGAAGTGTTGCAGCATATCCAGCAAATAAAAGATTACGCTCCTTTCATTATTTTCAATACCGGTTTCCAGGCCGACCACCCCGAAATTGCCGAAGAGCTGATTAACACGTATAAGGTAGATGCATTTATTAATAAACCTTACTGGCAAAAACTGCTGGAACAACTGCCCCAGCTGCTGCAACAGGCTACCGATAAAATTAATCGCCCGGCCGATCAAAAACTTTGGTGGCTCAGGCTGGCCAACGGCGAAAGACAGCGAATAAACCTTGATGCCATGGTTGCTATTGTACAATGCCCCGAAAACCCACGCAACAAACTGGTTTACCTGCACCAAAACCCCGAACCCCTTGCCTGCACACTTACCTGGCCCGAAGCCGCTGAGCTGTTTGAAAGGGCGGGGCTGCAGGCAT
The DNA here is from genome assembly GCA_004292575.1 of Bacteroidota bacterium. Taxonomy (GTDB): domain Bacteria; phylum Bacteroidota; class Bacteroidia; order Chitinophagales; family Chitinophagaceae; genus Phnomibacter. The sequence goes on along the minus strand of RDXD01000436.1, from coordinate 12,160 downwards.
TCGCCATCAACAAGCGCTACGCGATAATTGGAAAAAAGTATATCCAACGCTATCAAGCCCCCTATGTGTGGGTGGGCAATCCGCCGCTGAAACTGGAGGTGGTAAAAGAAACCTTACGGGATTTTGAGAAATGGGTACAGCTATAGCAATGAGGTTAGCGCCATACCGCCCCGACGACGAAGACTGCACAACGAGCATGCTGATGCTGTAAAGGTTAGCTTTGTGCCACAGAGGCCCCCCGCCAATAAAACTGTGCTACAAATGGGCGGTTTACAACCCGCCCAGGCAAATACCAATGCTGTAAGGCCGCACATTGGGACCTAGCCCCTCTTTAAAAAAGTTGGTGACTTGGTAAGCGCCATAAATACTAAAGGCACCGTAACCTACCCGCAAGGTTGGTGCCAATCGAACGTTATTAAAAAACTTGCGGTCTTTTTCTTTCATCACATACTTTGGTCCGCTCACGCTGTTGCCAGCCTGATTCATCAAATTTTTGCCTTTGGTGTGTGCGTCAATCATGGTGCCTAATTTTACACCCACGGCCACTTTGAAGCTCTTACCCGATTTTAGCGGGTCGGCTACAAAGCGCAATTCGATGGGTACCTCGGCGTAAGCGGTGCTTATTTTGTGCTTTTTGAAATAATCGCCGCGGGCATTTTGAATAACGGCCCGATTACCCCGCGAAATATCAATGCTTGTTTTCTCGAAAAAAACGCTGCTGGTACCCACGCCTACACCAATGGCAACGCTAAGGCGGGGGTCGGTTTTAAATGGAATATCATACATCACATAAGCATTGAAGTGCCTACTAAGGCCACCCGGTGCCGTACTGTCGGGTCCTCCAGCCCAGCCGTCGTGGCCAAATTGAATCATAAAGTGATCGTTGGCGCGGTCGCCCAGTTTTACTTTGCTCCAATCGGTTTTTATGCGTGGGGTGGCAGTTTTGCTGGAATCGGTACGTTTTTGTGCAACAGCAGACAGTGCGAATACGGAAAAAGCGAGACTAAGCGCCGAAGTTTTGGTCATAATGCAAATTGAAAATGCGCGCTAAGGTAACGGCCAAACGGAAAAGATTTCGTTAAAAGGGCGTTGAGCCAAAAAAACTAAGGGCAAAAAACCTAGAGCCGCTTTTGCAGAACCGGCATCGTGTGCATGCCCGCCCGCTCTGCCCGCTTGCACAACGGCTACAATAAGTTGAGTAAAGCACCCCTTTGCACTAGCCTCTGGTAGTGCAACAGGGCACACTGCGCTACCTTACGCTTAGTGGGTGCCTACGGTTTTCGTGTACGGGTAAGCACGCCACGAAACGCTCCCCGGCGGCCTCATTGTGCCAGTTCTGTATGGCTTTTGCTTTAAGTCTTAGTGACGACAGGGGCAGTTTACACTGGCGGTTTATATACCCAACAAATCATGCCGAAAGAAAAAGCCGCCCAAATACATCTTGCCGGAATGCCTTTCTCAATGTTTGAGATGGTTCTTTTACAAGCGTGGACAACAATTGGCTTAGACGACAATTCATGAAACGCCCTTGTTGGTAGTAGATTTTCCCCAATCAGGTTTCTGTGCTGAGGAATGAAGGCGGCTTTTGCCTACTATGGCTTTGTGTCTGCTACAAACTTTGCCAGCGGCGCCACGCGGGCCTTGCTTAAAACCAGGGTATTGCCCACAATACTATAGGCATCGGCGGTGTTCAACACCTCTAAAAACCGCCTTTCGGTTTCCATGTCTGCGCAGGCCATCATGGTGGCAGCGGTTCTTGAAAAGACAATGCTGCTGCCTTCACCAATGGTATAGCTGCCATTAAACATGTTGCATCCGCTAAAGCCGAAAGCCCGGCCACCATCGGCACCCAGGGTTATTGCCAGCTGCTTTTTGGCGCCTTTGGTAACCGACACGGGTTTACCCATTAGCTCGGTAAGCCTCCAATACGTACCAGCAAGCGGTAAGTTGAGCTTTGGGGCCGCTGCGCTCTTGGCTTGGCGGGTGCCGCTGCAAGCCATCGCCAGGGTAAACAGGCAAACGGCAAAAGCAAATTTGTAAAGGTTGTGGGCAGTTGTCATGGTAAATATGATGCAAGCCGCCCGGTTGAATTGAGGCAGTTGACGCCGTCAAAAATACATCTCCCAGCCAAAAATGGCACAGAAAAGGGGGTTCTCACCCCCTAGATCCAATAATCCTTTTTGATGGACCGTGGATCCTGACGGATTTGAACCGGCGACCGGCACTGATTACAACAGTCGGGCGCAACAACCAAACAAAACAAGCCACCCCAAAAAAGAGATGGCTTGATTATCATGTGGATCCTGACGGATTTGAACCGGCGACCAGCACTGATTACAACAGTCGGGCGCAACAACCAAACAAAACAAGCCACCCCAAGAAACGGGATGGCTTGATTATCATGTGGATCCTGACGGATTTGAACCGGCGACCAGCACTGATTATACCAGTCGGGCGCAACAACCAAACAAAACAAGCCACCCTACGAAAAGGGATGGCTTGATTATCATGTGGATCCTGACGGATTTGAACCGGCGACCAGCACTGATGATGCAAGTGAGGCACTCTTATTGAAATATAAAATGCAAACAGCCCCGCATTGCGAGGCTGTTGTGGATTCTGACGAATTTGAACCAGCGACCAGCACTGATTACACCAATCAGGCGCAACAACCAAACAAAACAAGCCACCCCAAGAAAAGGGATGGCTTGATTATCATGTGGATCCTGACGGATTTGAACCGGCGACCCTCTGATTATGAGTCAGACGCTCTAACCAACTGAGCTAAGGATCCGAGCTTTCATTAAGCGGCGGCAAAACTAAGCGTTTTCCGCTATCAACACGCTCGCATTGTGGTTTTTCTGCCATTTTTTTCAATCTGGTAAAAATATACGCCGCAGTGTAACCTGCACAGGTTATGATGTGCTATATTTGTATGGCCTTTTAAAACGCGATTGCTTGCTACCCCATTTTCACCTCAGCGAACTGCAACACCGCATTGCCACTGCCGACGACCAATTGGCCTATACCGAGCTTTTTAACCGCATGGCCCCGTATTTGCTAAAGTTTGTGGGCAGCATGGTGCAGCCCAAAGAGGCTGCCGAAGAAATTGTGTTGGATGTGTTTATGCGCATTTGGGAAAAACGCAAAACACTGGATCACGTTAATAATTTTAAGCTCTACCTCTATGTAAGCGCCAGAAATCATGCGGTAAACTATTTGCGCAGCAAAAATCACCAATATGTGCTGCGCATTGACGCCCTAGAGCCAGACTTGTATGCGACTACCAATGCCGTGGAAGAGGCCAGCGAACACGCCGATACCATGCGCCAGTTGCAAATGGCGGTAAACGAACTACCCATACGCTGCCGAATAATTTTTAAACTGGTAAAAGAAGATGGCTTAAAGCAGCGCGAAGTAGCAGAACTGATGCATTTGAATCCCAAAACCGTTGAAAACCAGCTGGCCATAGCCCTTAAAAAATTAGCCCACATTTTGGCCCCAAAGCAGCAAGCACCTTAAGCCCTCCAAATGGCAGTGTCAAAAGCCGTTGAATAAAACCCCGATAAAAAAAATCTTGCGTTTGCTTGGGGGTTCAGTAGGCATTCTGTTGTTTATGTAGGTAGTTGCGTGCCATGACAAAAACGGAATTTTACGATTGCTGGGCAAAAAAGCTGAGTGGCGAGGCCTCCCAAGCCGAGCTAGATGCCTATTACCAATACTTAACCGCCCACCCCGAAATGGAGCGGGTGGTAGGCAGCGTGGGGCAAATATGGCAGCAAAAACAAGCGTTCCCTAACACCGACGGCCTTTGGCAGCAACTGCATGCCAACCTACAAAAGCGCAACGATTGGGAAACCACCTTGCCGCCACTGCCGGCACACGCGGTTGAGCAGCATAAAACTATTCCCCTTAGGCAAAAAAAAGTATGGATATGGCTATCGGTAGCTGCTTGTGCCGCCGCCGTGTTAATGCTGGCCAGTGGCAGTTTGCAGCACATGCTATGGCCACCCACAGGGCAGCAGCAGCAAACACCCCCTGACTGGCAAAACCAAGTGCGCACCCAAACGGGCAATCGCACCTCGCTAACACTGCCCGATGGCAGCAAGGCTTGGCTAAATGCCAACAGCAGCATACGCTATGGCAACGGCTATGGCAGCGCCAACCGCAATATATGGCTGGCGGGCGAAGCCCTGTTTGAGGTGGCAAAAAACAAGGCATTGCCATTTATAATACATACCAATAGCATGCAGGTAAGGGCCACCGGCACCATGTTTAGCGTGCGGGCCTACGAAAAAGAAGCCCAATTTGAAACCGCCCTGCTCGAAGGCGAGGTGATTGTAACCCTAAATGATAAAAGCCACGCCGAATACACCCTAAAACCGCATCAAAAACTGCTGGTGAGCAATATAAGCCGCGTGCTGCCGCAGCAGGCCGTTGCGGCTATGCCTGTAACACCCACATCTGTGCCTCAGGTGGTTTTAGAACGCATTAATTACCAGCCTGTGGACAGTACCGCCGTAGAAATTGCATGGGTGTATAATAAGCTGGCCTTTTCCGACGAATCGTTTGCAGGCGTGGCCGCAAAAATGGAACACTGGTACGGTGTGGATTTTGAATTTGAAAACGCGGCGTTGGCGCAGGAGCGGCTAAGCGGCAGCTTTGAAAAAGAAACCCTGGTGCAGGCACTAAAAGCGTTGCAATACACCACACCGTTTCGGTTTAAAATAACTGGTAACCGCGTATTTATTTACCCATAAAACCATCTTTATGTAAAAATCGCCATCAAAACAAACCGTAACTGCAACAAAATGCCAAACACATGGGCTATTGCCACAGCTCATTTTTATTGATCCTCTAAAACGATTGCTAATGCTTAACTACAACCAAACCAGAAAAAAAATTGGGCAGGTTATGAAAATTACCATTACCCTCATGCTGTTTGCCAGCATGCACGTGTACGCCAAGGGCTTTTCCCAAACCAAGGTAACCCTAAAACTAAACCAAGCGGAACTGAAATATGCGCTTAAGCAAATAGAAGAAAAAAGCCAGTTTCGCTTTTTGTACAACCAAAACATTTTAAAAAAAGCCCGTAAAGTAACCCTGGTGGCCAATGATATGCCGCTGGACGAACTGATGACCATTATGCTGGCAGGCACAGGCATTACTTACAAGCTGCTGGAAGATGACCTTGTGGTGCTGAATGCTGCAGGCGAAAGCGCACCTGATGTGGTAACCATAAAAGGCAAAGTAACCGATGCTTCGGGTGCAGCCATTCCGGGTGCCAGCATTACGGTAAAAGGTACCAAAATTGGCGTAGCCGCCGATGAGGCGGGCAACTTTACCATTGCTGCCGACCCCAACGCCACCTTGGTGATTAGTGCGCTGGGCTTTGCTATACAGGAAGTGTCATTAAAAGGAAATACCAATTTGACTGTTTCAATGGTAGCCGCATCACAAACCGATTTAAACAATGTGGTTGTGGTGGGCTATGGTAGCCAACGCAGGATAGATGTAACGGGTGCCGTAGCGCAGGTAAAGGGTGCGGAAATATCTAAACAACCGGTGGTAAACCCCATTAGCGGCTTGCAAGGCAAGGTGGCTGGTGTGCAAATTACCAACTCGGGCGCTCCGGGCGCTTCGCCTGAAATACGCATTCGCGGATTGGGTACCGTATATGGCGACCCCAACCCTTTGTATGTGGTGGACGGTGTGTGGTTTAATGACATCAGCTTTTTAAGCCCCTCCGACATCGAAAACATAAGCATTCTGAAAGACGCATCGGCACAGTCGATATATGGTATTAGAGCAGCCAATGGCGTGGTTTTGGTAACCACCAAAAAAGGTCGCAGTGGCAAGGCCGTTGTTACTTACGATGGTTTTGTGGGTGTCCAGAGCATGACCAATAGGCTCGAAATGGCCAATGCCAACGAGTACGCCACGCTAATTAATGAGCTTAACGGCCGCCAGGTGCTTAACCCAGCCCAGTTTGGAAAAGGTACCGATTGGTATGGCCAAATACTGCGCAATGCGGTCATTAACAACCATGCCGTGTCGCTGTCTGGCGGTGGAGAAAAATCTACCTATAACCTCTCGCTTGGCTTTTTGCAGCAGGAAGGGCTGGTAGAAAAAAATGACTTTAAACGGGGAACCATCCGTTTTCAAAACGACTTTCAGGTGGCTTCTAATTTCAAAGCTGGTTACACGTTTACCAGCGCCATCCTCAATTCTCGCGATGCAAATGGTGGCATTTTTAGGGAGCTATACACAGCCTATCCAGTTTTGCCCGTTTATTACGAAGATGGCTCGTATGGCGATCCGGCAGATTTTCCGCTGGGCGATGGTGCACGCTACAACCCGCAGGCCACCATTGATTTTTTTGACCAAACATCTCGCAATTACCGCCTAAACGGTAGCGTATTTGGCGAAGTAAAGTTTCTAAAGCACTTTAACTTTAGAAGCAGTTTTGGTGGCGAGTTTGGCCAATCGGAGGTAAAAAGATACAACCCCGTGTACACAGCCACACTAAGCCAGCGCAATACCACCAGCGTACTAAACGTAAATAGGGCCGAAACCAGAAACTGGATTTTGGAAAACACCCTTAGCTACGACAACAAGTTTGGCGACCATTCTATCAGGGTTTTTGCAGGCCAGTCGGCACAGCGCTACCAAGTTTATGAAATGTTTGCCAGAGCGGAAAATGTACCCAATACCACTACAGGCGACAGATTTCTTTCTCTTGGCGACCCCGCTAGCCGCAACATTACCGACCGGGGCGATTTAAGCACCGTGGCCTCTTATTTTGGACGGTTGAATTACGCTTTCCAAAACAAATACTTGCTAAATGCGTCTATACGTACAGACGGATCATCAAAGTTTTTTGGCGATGACCGATGGGGTTACTTTCCCTCGGTAGGTGCTGGCTGGGTTATTTCGCAAGAAAGATTTATGGCCAATCAAAAGATTTTTAACAGCCTTAAGCTGCGGGGCAGCTGGGGCAAAATTGGCAACGCCTCCGTGCCTTCAAACTTATCGGTGCTGCGGGTAACACAGGAAGATTATTTAGGTGCCATTTTTGGTGGACAGTTGCAACCCGGTGCCAGCGTAAACACGGTGGTGCCTCCCACCACCGTATGGGAAAGGGGCGTGGGTTCTAACATTGGGCTTGAAGCAACCATGCTAAACAATAAGCTCTCCGCCGAGTTAGATTTCTACAGCCGTAGGACAGAGCAGGCCATTTTCGACATCCCCATTTTGGGTACACTAGGTACCAGTTCTAGTTCAATTGTTGGCAATCAGGCCACCTTTCAAAACCAGGGCATTGAGCTTAGCCTTACCTATAACGACGCCATTGGAAAAGATTTTAGCTACAGTCTTTCGGGCAATATAAGTGCTAATCGCAACGAGGTATTGGAAGTATCAACCGGCAGTAATCCCATTTTTGCTGGTGGTGCTGCGGCCACGGGTGGCGCCTTATCTACACGTACTATTGCAGGCCAACCCATTGGGCAGTTTTTTGGTCGTAAAGTAATTGGCGTTTTTCAAACTGTGCAAGAAGTGGAGAGCTACAGGTCAAGAAACAACACCATAATTCAGCCCGATGCTAAGCCCGGTGATTTTAAATACGCCGACGAGAATGAAGATGGTGTAATTGATAACAAAGACCGCGTGGTGCTTGGCAATCCCAACCCCAGATTTTCGTATGGCTTTAACACCAGCTTTAGCTACAAAAGCTTCGACCTCTCGCTCGACTTTCAGGGTGTGGCCGGAGTAGAGATTTACAATGCCAATTTGGGCTTGCGTTTTGGAAGCGAAAACTACACCAAAGACTTTTTTGATAACCGTTGGCGTGGTCCCGGCACCAGCAATACCTATCCCAGTGCTAACATTGGTGGCGGCACAAACTACCTGCCCAACTCGTTTTATGTAGAAAATGGCAGCTATTTCCGCATTCGTACCGCCCAGTTGGGATACACATTGCCCCAAGCACTGTTGAGCAGGTTTAAGATAAAAAAACTAAGGGTTTTTGCCAATGCGCAAAATGCTTTAAACTTTTTTAGCTACCGCGGCTTTAACCCAGAGGTAGGTGGAAGGCCCACCAATGCTGGCATTGATGCTAATGTTTACCCACTAAGTGCAACATTTAACTTTGGCGTAAACCTTACCCTATAGCAGTTTATTTATTTAGATAAAAAAAATTAAACAACCATGAAAAATAGAAGTGTTCTATTATGTACCTCGCTAAGCCTAATAATGGCTACAGGGTGTAAGAAAGACTTTTTGGAAGTGCCGCCACAGGGACAAACACCTGCTGTGCAATTTTGGAAAACTGCCGATGACGCCAACAAGGCTGTAAATGCCATGTATGGCAATTTACGGGGTTGGACTAACGTGGCTTTTGCCCCGATTGCCGTAGAAAGCTTGGGTAGCGATGATACCGAAAAAGGAAGCAGTGCCGGCGATGCCACTTTTCTTAACAACTTCGACAACTTTACCACCACCAGCACCGATGGACAGGTACTGGACTTTTGGAGTGGCCGGTATCAAGATGTGAATTTTGCCAATCAGATTTTAACCAACGTACCCGCCATTGAAATGGAGGCCAACTTGAAGGCCCGCTATCTTGCCGAAGCCAAGTTTGTGCGTGCCTATGCTTACTTTAGACTGGTGCGGGCATTTGGCGGTGTTCCGTTGCGCTTAAGTGTACCCAAAGATGCCAGCGAATACAACCTTCCACGAGCATCGAAAGAAGAGGTTTGGGCTGCCATTGAAAAAGACCTCACAGAGGCGGCTGCCATTTTGCCCCAAAGCTATCCTGCATCCGACGTGGGCCGTGCTACCCGCGGTGCCGCGTTGGCATTAAGAGCAAAAGCTGCCTTGTACCAAAAAAAGTGGGCCGATGTGGTTTCTTTAACCAACCAAGTAATGGGATTGGGCTATACCTTGTTTCCAAATTACGAAGCCATGTTTAGGGTGCCAAACGAAAACAACGGCGAGTCTGTTTTCGAAATACAGTGTGCCATCATTCCCGGAAACCCCAGCGCATCTAACTCGCAGTACTCGCAAGTGCAAGGTGTAAGAGGCAGCAACGGTGGTGGTTGGGGCTTTAATGTTCCTACCGACGACCTGGCAAACTCGTTTGAAGCGGGCGACCCCCGCAGGGATGCGACCATCATTTTTCGCGGCGAAATAACACCGCAGGGCGATGCCATACCCACCGTGGGCGATAACCCCATGTACAACCAAAAATCGTACGTGCCTTTTTCGATGTTTGTAACCGGCTTTAACGAGGGTGCACAGCAAAATGTGCGGGTGCTGCGCTATGCCGAAGTATTGCTGATGAATGCAGAAGCCAATAATGAGTTGGGCAACAGCACACCGGCATTGGCATCGCTAGAGCTGGTGCGGGCAAGGGCGCGTGGCAACAGCACCACCATTTTGCCGCGAGTAACCACCACCGACCAAGCAGCACTAAGAACCGCCATTTACCGAGAGCGCCGAGCTGAATTGGCGATGGAGTTTGACCGCTTTTTTGATGTAATTCGCCAGGGCCGAGGACAGCAGATATTTGGTGCAAAAGGTTTTAAAGCGGGCAAAAACGAAGTGTGGCCGGTGCCCCAAAATGAAATTGACATTAGCGCTGGTGTGCTTACTCAAAATCCCGGTTATTAATGCCGTTTCAAAATTAATTTTTATGAAATCTCAACGCGTAGGTCTGTTAATGTCTTTAGATACCATGTTGGGGGTTTATAGAACCAATAAAAAAACAAGTCTCTATCACAGCAATGGAGGCGCAATAAAAAATAAACACATGAAAAAGAATTCGTTTTTGCGCGGCGTACTGCCGCTGCTGTTTATGGGTGTATTGTTTACGGGGTGCTTTAAGAAGTTTGATCCCGATTCGTACAAACCCAAGTTTTCGGCTGGCGGCTTTACCAGCTCTCGTGATATAAAGCCAGCAAATTTGGTGGGCTACTGGGCATTTAATGGCAGCATGATTGACAGTGTAACCGGCACAGCTGCTGTACCCACGGGTGTGGGCTACGCCAATGGCTTTAAGGGCCAAGCCATGAAGGGGGCAGATAAAGGATATGCCATTTTTACACCCAGCGCCCGCATCAGAAATCTCCAAAGTTTTACCATCACTTATTGGATGAATTCGCCCGTAAACACCTCGGGCATTGTGGGCCTGGTAAACTTGGCCAATACCAGTGAGTTTTGGGGAAACATCAATTCGTTTATCGAAAACGGCAGCACTGCTGCTTCGGGAAGGTTTAGGGTAAACCTCAGAAGCGGCACAAATGATGTTTGGCTGGCTAGAGACGGCATCGTGGATTTTTTTGATAAATGGGTAAGCATCGGAATTTCGTACAATGCGGCAAACAAAACTGCAACCCTTTACTTAAATGGATCCGTTTTGGTACGTACAGTGGCAACCAATTTTGCAGGGCCAATCAACTTTTTAAATGTTGGCAATTTGGTTTTTGGAGCGGTACACTTTCAAACCACACCCAGCCAAACCAGTGCCACGGGCAGTCAGGGTTGGGCCAGTTTCCTCACCGGCTTATTAGATGAGGTAAGGTTTTACGACGCCGCCCTTACCGATGAAGAAATGGATGCGCTGGTAAAACTGGAAGGAAAAGGAAAATAACCTCAACTGAATTCTTCCGTTATAGAAGCGATTAAACTAAAAAGGTATTGTGAATAGCGCAATACCTTTTTTTTAGCCCCTCTAAACGGATGACCCGCCCCAAAAAAGCATTTCCATTACAGCGAAACGCCTTTTTTTGATATGAAAAAAACGCTTCTTTTTACAATCATTTGCATAGGCTTTTTGGCCAATTGCAAAAAGGAGCGTGCCCCAAACACACCGCCCCCTGCACCACCGCCTGCTTCATTTGTGCTTCAACGTGTTTCAACAGGCAACCAAAGCGGTACCAATTTTTCTAACTTGCCAATGACGCCAAGGCTTCAGTTTTGGTTTAATGCACCGGTAGATAAAACCACCGCCGCCGCAGCCATTGCTTTTAGCGGCGATGCTGGCGCAGCCGTAAACTTTGCACTGGCCTTTTTGCAGGGCGATAGCAGCTTTACCATCCAGCCATCACAGCCATTGTTTGGCCTTACAGCCTACGAAATTTCCATTTCGCGCTTACTAAAATCAGCCGCAGGCGCTTTGCTTACCAGCGCAGCCACCGTTACGCTCAAAACCGGTATTGATAGTACCGACAAGTTTCCCCGCATAACCGACGACGCATTGCTTACACTGGTGCAGCGGCAAACCTTTACATACTTTTGGGATTTTGCCCACCCCAACAGCGGCATGGCCCGCGAACGCAACACCAGTGGCGACTTGGTAACCACCGGTGGCACAGGGTTTGGCATTATGGGCATTGTAACCGGCATACACCGCGGGTTTATAAGCCGGCAGCAGGGTTTAGACAGAACAGCCCGTATCGTAAACTTTTTAACCACACAGGCACCGCGCTTTAAGGGTGCATTTCCGCACTGGATAAACGGCAATACGGGTGCAGTAATCCCGTTTAGCGCCAACGATAATGGGGCCGATTTGGTAGAAACCTCGCTGCTTGCCATGGGCCTTATAACGGCCCGCCAATATTTTGATGGTGCCGATGCAGCAGAAGTGGCCCTGCGCAACAGCATTAATGCCATTGTAAATGGCATTGAATGGAATTGGTTTCGGAAGGGAAACGAGCAGGTGTTGTATTGGCATTGGAGCCCCGATAAAGGCTGGGCCATGAACCTGAAGATTGGCGGCTGGAACGAATGCTTAATTACCTATGTGCTGGCGGCAGCATCTTCAAACTTTGGTATATCTGATACGGTGTACCACAAAGGGTATGCCCGCGATGGCGCCATGGGCAACGGCAAAACATTTTACAATACTCGGTTGCCACTTGGCCCCGATTTTGGCGGGCCGCTGTTCCTATCGCACTACTCGTTTATGGGCATCAATCCCAATGGATTAAACGACCAATATGCCAATTATTGGACACAGCAGGTGGCACACAGCACCATTAACTTTGAGTATTGTAAAGCCAACCCGCGGGCGCAGCAGGGCTATAGCGCAGCCTGTTGGGGCCTTACTGCTAGTGATATTCCTGGTGGCTACACGGCAAGCAGCCCCGCCAACGATGTA